>JAPLDV010000480.1 GCA_026391235.1 Bacteroidia bacterium
GGTGACGCTGATGTTTTGCTCAATACCTGATACACTGATAGAAAACCACAAAACGTTGAATGCAAGTGCTCTCATAATGTTATGTCAAATTTGCTGATTACTAAGTCACGGGAAAATCGAATGTTCTTAAAATCCAGTTTCACTTCTCCTCACTGCTCGAGACCTACAATGACTTCAATATTTTAACCGGATCGATGTACCTGACACTATTTGTCAAGTCTTTAAATTCATACACGCTCCCGATAAGATGAATCACAAAATCCGGTTTGCTGTTTTTATTTGACATAAATGTGAACATCACGTAATCTTTATCTTTCGGAATAGCTTTGGGATCCAGATCCATAAAGTAATCAATTGGAATGCGCTTTCCAACGCTGTCAACATGATAAAATGTAATCCTTTTGTCGCTCATGCAACCACCGTTTTTCTTGAACCGGGTTTTAATGAATCCATCGGATGCGATACGATATACCCTTGAATCATCCTCGTATTGTATTGGTTGTCCATCCGGCTGATCAAAAAATACAATAAGTTTTCCTCTGAATCCTTGCGGTATTAAGTAAATTTCTTTTTCACATGGAATTGGACTATGGCATCCGCAAATGGTTGCAAAACAAAAAATAAGTACTAATAGTTGTTTCATATTATGTTGTTTGGTCATGAAAAATGGCTTGAGTGGTAAGTCGACATTGATTCATGTAAATAAATACCACCCGAGCCATTTTGAGTTGCAAATGGTACTCTTAGGTGCAACCACAAGTTCCTCCAACTAAAGCAGCTGCATCTTGGCAGGCCTGTATATAGGCATCAATTTCACTCGTTTTTCCGCATGTTTCCGGAAAAGAATAAGTTTGGTTTATGCCAAGGATTGAATAGGTATACGTGCAGGTGGAACACTTTTTGCAGGATTGTAAAGAGACACTACCTATAAAAAAACTGGCAACTATCAACAGTGCAAATATTTTTTTCATGATAATTTGTTTATATTTTTAGAAAATTTGTACAAGAATTAATTTTAAACATTACTTTTTCCTGGAGGACTTCTTGAAACTTCAAGAATTTGAGTTCCTGATTCTTGCCTGATATCCTTGTGATAACTATTATGCAACAAATATCTGAAAACCAAGATGTTCATTAGCCCATGTGAATAATTGTGATTATTTAGAATTTTTTGTCGCATGCTCAATAGTTTTCCTGAACATTTTGGTTTATTTCAGTATAAACTTAGCATATCATTTTTTAAAAATCTAATTTTACCTTCACTATTTGTTATATGATTAATTATCAGCTGCTTGCGACATTGTATCTTTTATATCTGGACGAAAAAAATACAGCGATCGCTTTTGGACATTACATAGCAATCAAGGTTGGTTATGATTATTCCGCCTGGTTCTTTAAGCACCGAACCGAAACCCCGATACTCCTGGGGTAGCTGTGAAGAAAAGCACCCGCATTAAAATTGTCAAGCAGCCACATCCATCCGTTCGAGGCACCATCCGGATCAGACGTCCAGAAAGATCCGTAATTTCCCACGTTGAGAAAAATGCCGGTTCCTTCGATATCGCCTCCTGGTAATGCCGTAAAACCGAAAGCATTATCTCCGTTTCCGTTTGCCCCGGCGTTATCATTCCAACCTCTCAGGGATTTCATTTTGAAGCCGGCAATCGCTTCGCCACCCACATAATTTGTCAGGCGGGTGAATTCGGCATTGGTCGGCAGGTGCCAGCCGGCCGGACAGGCCGATAAGGCTGCCGCCCGGTTATACAAAACTCCGTAGGTTGAGTAATTGGCTGTTGTTTCCGCCGTTGCAACGGAAGTGCCATCATATCCGTACACATAATTGTGAGGATCGAGCGCGGACAAGGTTGCCGGCCGGCTTACAGCGGGCAGATATGCCAGGTTCTCAGCCATCCAGAACTGGTCTCCAATTTTAACATAATGATAGGTTTTTGAATCCCTTGAATCGGTGAAGGTTCCCCCTTCAAGCGTCGTAAAGCTTAATTCCGCACCATATCCGGTTCCGGCAGAATTCGTCGCAAAAGCACGGAGGTAATAGGTGGTATTGGCGGTTAACCCCGACAACGTAACTGTAAAAACTCCCAGTCCGTTACCTGCACTTGCTTTACCGTCCGACAGGGTCGGATTCCGGTTGGTCGACCAGCAAATTCCCCGGTCGGTGGCAGATTCGGCATGATTGGAAATGAGGTTTCCACTTCCCTCAGCTGAAAATGAAGTAATCCCGGTAACCGGATAGGTGTTCACGGTTGGTAACGTTTCGGATATGGCCTGGTTTCTAACACAGCGAACCGAAAAGCCGGTACTCTTCTTTTCAACAATACTGTTAGTAAGATCATTTTCAAAATCCAGATGCCGGCTCCAGGCATCAGATAAACCGATATCCGCGGAAGACCAGAACCCTGTATATTTCCCGAGGGAACCAAAATTGCCGTCGGTCTGACGGACGCCGCCTGGCAGAGCCTCAAAACCGCTCAGTTCAGAGGCCTGTGAAAAATTCGTCAGCCAATCCCATTCCTGATCTGAGGGCAAATGCCAGCCTGAAGGACAGGCAATCAACGCTGCCGGCCAGTTGTACAACACTCCGTAATTTGAGAAATTATCATTCTCCCGGGCAGAACCGGTATCAGTCCCCTGATAGTTGTATACATACAAATAGGGAGTGTTTTCAGAACCCTGGGTTGAAGGATTCACCATAGGAAGAAAGGCAAGGTTTCCGGCCATCCAGGTTTGTCTGCCGATGTTAACTACTGGATAGTAATTGCCATCATCATCGGCACATTCGACAAATTCAATCTGATAATTAACAGAACTGACGGGAGAATCCGTCCTGATAGTGGTATGCTCGCCGTTGGAACACTTATAGTATATCACATCGCCTGCAGTGAATCCCAGAGAATATAGGGTTTGGAGGCCTTTTAGTTCTGGTTTGGCAGAATGGTTCTGATGGTCTTGATTATCCGAAATGGGCCCGAGGTGTTGAATACAATTTTCCTGATTTTGACCGTCCATGCAAATCATTTTTTGACTGAATGTCCCCCGGCCGGTAGTTAAACTGATCGAATAAATGCCCGGTGTTTTCAGCCGGATCGCAAATCCTTGCTGTCCGGATCCGACAATTCCATGAAATGCAGCGATATCCTGACCGGAGAAATTCTGAATCTTTAAAGTAACTGACTGAGCTTGTTTTACAGAGGTACTGAAGGTGGCTTGTCGGGAAAATGGGTTGGGAAAGACCAGATCCTGATCCTCCAGGACGGAACCGGGAGGTATTCCATTCCCTGTAGTTAGAACCAGCGTACCATTCCCCGGTAGGGTAACGCTTTGGCTGGTAGTCAGATTTGTTGCCGTCACGCTTTCCACATGAGTTGAAGCGCCGGTGCCGGTAAAGGTCATGTTAAGGTTCTGAGCTTCAGCTGAGGCCGTGAAAAAAACCAACAGGACTAGGTGTGCTTGCAGTTTCATATACTTAATCTCCTGAATATTATGTATTTGCTTTATGGTCTGATTGTTTTAGCAGATATTTTTATCCGATTATTCCAATTATTAATCCGATTAATGGTATACTGTTAAATGCCATATGAGAGATGATCCCGATCGTAGTGTTCTTGCGTTTACAGATCACATAGGAAAAAACCAGGCATGAAGGAATTAATACAATCAGGTTCCATTTCCAAAAAATATGAAATAGTCCCCAAAGGAATTCCGGGGGTGCAAATAAGTCAAACTGAATCAACCATTTAGCTGTAAAGGAAAGCCCTGCATATAAAAGAATCTGTACTACAAACAGGAAGAGGGTGTATATACAGTCTGTTTTTGTCATTTTCTTCAGCCGGAACCCGAGAGGTTTTATCTTGACGGTCTTTTGTGTTTCAATTTCCATACGATTCAAAACTCATGATTAAAAAATCATCTCATTTACCATTATAACCTTATCTTCAAGACAAAGATCCTGCTGATTAATTTAAACGACCGACCAAAAACGGGTCAAATTGATTTTATTAATTGATCAACCTGCAAATGAGTTATTACAACCAATAACTGCTGAAAAATCCTATCTGATGGTTTCAATCAGGATTTTGCGGGCCGGCAGGTCAATGAAAATGGGAGAACAAAAAGAGTCTGGAACAGTCATGCTATTTAGAATTAATTTTCAATAAGATCGGCCGCTTGAGATGTTTGCCTTTTTCAATGGTCAGTTTCTCAATTTCAGCCGGTTAATAGCCCTCTTTACTGCATTCCATGCTCCGGTCCCTGGGTGGGATCCGTCTTCGGTCAATTTTTGTGATTTTCTAGAATGCAGCGCTCAAAACGCATTTGATTTTCATTTTGATAGTATTTTCTTATCGTATGGTTTTGAAAATATATAAAAACCGGGAATTTCCTTAATGACTGATTGATAGTAATCCCTGCGGCCGGGCTCGACGTGCATGAGTATCAGATTCTTTATACTGCTGAAATTGTTAATCAAATTCATTCCTTCACGCCTGAGGAATACCCGGTCGAAAAAGGCAACATCAAAGTCCTGATTAAATAGTTTATACTTTGTGAATTGAGATAGATTCCCTGTATTGCAATCACCGGTATGGAACAACCTGAATCCGTCAGCTTCAACCAGATATCCGAGATTCTCGATATCGTGATGCAAATCGATCGTTTTTCCAGAAGCGGAATCTTTTTCGAACCAGGAACCGTGCTTGAATCTCAAAGCCCGAATATTTATATCATTGACTGATAAAGAGGTGTCAAAAAGTGTATCTGATTTGAACGAATGGATCCTGTCCGACACGTTCAGAAAGCCAACATTTCGTTTCAGCAGTTCATTCACCTGATCCGGACAAATTAAAACGGACTTCTTATTATTTATCAGGAAATCAACAGCCAGGGATTCATTGAAATGATCGCTGTGCTTGTGGGTAACCAGCACTGCATCGATCCCGTCAAAAGGGGGAAGGCCTTTGAGCATCAGGTTGATAACTGAATCACCGGGCTGATCGCACCAATTGCCCTGAATATTTCCGAATAGTGCATCAACCAGGATTTTGTGATTTGCTGTTTCAATCAGGAAGCCTTCATTAGCAATGTAAGTAACGGTGCATCGTTGGACGCATTTCATAGGGGATACGTTTTGGTTTAACCAGTTAAGCAACAGGTGATCAATCCGTATCATCCTTTTTGTTTCAATATTTACAGGTGCATGCCCGCATTTCGGGATGACTGCAATTTCGCAATCCTTACTCCCGCTCTGGTTCATGAAATGCTCGATATTCCGGACGCTGGCCTGTGTGGGGACCACACGGTCGACTTCCCCGAATATGGCAAGCCAGGGCTTCGTAAATTTTGTAAGTTCAGTCAGGTAATCAAAGCCCATGGAATTCCAGGTAGGGAGTACCTCACTGAATCCCGGAATGGTTTCCATTTCACTTTTCATGAATGGAAGCAGGTTGCGGTCATATTTCTTCCGCCAGTCAGAGATCATTGTGTCAACTTTTTGGTGCTCTTCCGGATCATGCGAAGCCCATGCCTGAAATGACCGGATCCAGAGTGGCTTAACGAGTTTTAGCAGCGAGTCGTTGAGAGCTTGTCTGTCGAGCATGCCATTGAGCTGTGCGTTGAGCCGGTCATCAACTCCGCTGACAACCGTTCCGGCCTGACTGATGACAAACTTGATTTCCGGATACCGGCAGGCAGCTGATACGGCAATAATCCCGCCTTCACTACCTCCCATAATCCCTACCATATCCGGATTGATCCTGTTGTGCTTCGACAGGTATATTGCACAGTTGCCGGCATCGCGGATAAAATCTTCATACGTTGATGCAACAAAACTTCCTTCCGATTCGCCGGTCCCCCTTTTATCGTGAACGAAGGCGGCATATCCGCAATGGGCCAGGACCGGAGCAATCCAGTCTGAAAGGGATTTGATCTGGCGTCTACCATCTCCTCCTCCATTGGTGAGAACAATCAACGGGAACTTTCCGCTTCCAAGGGGAAGATACAACCATCCGTTGATCATAGCCCCATCGCTGGGAATTTTAATCTTTTCAACCGTAAAGGTGCTGTCGTCTTTTTCTCCCTCTTTCGCATCAATCCTGCTCAGCGGGCCTGTTTGGTTGGAGCGGTAGCCCACGAGGCATTTGGGTTGTGTCATCAGCTGCTCCAATTGGACCAATGACAGGATTCGTGATTCCGGGTCCTTCTCTTTTGTCTTTTTTTGAGAAAGGCTGCAGGCTGGAATCAGCAGGGAGAACAATAGAATGACAATGCTTTTTTCGGTAATTGTTTTCATATCATTTTTGCAACCTGTTCAATGTTTAAATGGCCATCCGGTACAGGCGCATGAAATTTGGAAAGAGCTTTTCCTCATACAGGAAATAGAGGAACCCATCATGCACCATAAGTTTGGAGATAAACGCAAACTGAGGGATCCGGATTACCTGCGGGGTAAGCATACCGGTCTTGATATTGATCTCCCGCAGCTCGCTGATGCCCCTCTGCATATATTCAGTATAAACCTTCCCCGTAACCCGGTCATTATAGAGTCTGCGCTGCCAGCCTTCAGTCAGTTGAAATATCATGGATGTTGGAGAATCGGCAGAAAATCCCCTCGGGCCAAATGTTTCGATCAGGCCATTGGTAAAATTGAAAATGTAAATGGTATCATTGATGATCTCCAGAGGACAGAATATGGGTGCATAATAGGCCATTTTGATGAAACGCTCATCGGAATTGAACAGGTCAAAGCGGCTTGATCCTTTTCCGTTCGGAGTGATGCGGATACTACTTCTCAATCGGTCGACCTTCCTGAATACTTCGGGTGTAGCCGCAGCCCAGATGCTCTGGATAGAAGAATCTCCAACATTGTAGAAATAATACATAAGCGCCTGGTCCTCGAAGTCGTACTGACGTAATAAAACTTTATTGTGGTAGAGCTCCATAAACTCCGGGAAGGCTGCCATGAATTTCTCTTTGTTATTGGGATACAGAAGCTGGATATCCTTTCCGTCATAATAAATCTGATAGGCTGTATCGGTTGTCAATAAATGGACGTTGTTGAAGGGATCGCGATACAGGTTTTCTCCTTTCCTGATCTCCTTTTTAAGGATCCTTTTTCCCATCCGGTCCATCAGTACCAGGAGGGTTTCAGTGCTTCGCTTTCCCGGATGTCCGAGCAAAAGGATGTGATTATCATAGAAATCATAATCGGTTACATAGAGATCCTGCTTATCAGAAATGCTCACAGGCGTTCGTTTGGCCGTGATGATCACCTCAGGAATTTCATTGAGGGACGGATCTAGCGGAACATTGAATTCCGAAGTCTGGGGGGTCGTGAAAGTAAAATAGCGGCGGGTGTACCCAACACAGGAGAACACCAGAATGGCCGGGGTGGATGGAATCTTGAGCTGGTACAGACCATTAGCATTTGTAGTGGTTCCGGAAAAGGTTTCGTTCACATAGATGCTGACACTGGCAATGGGTGCATTGGTTTTGGAGTCAAACACCTTACCCTTGATTACAAATCCCGGATTCTGCGCTATAGCCGTTGTTCCATAAATCAGTATAATACACAAAATCAGTCTGTTAGTCATTTGGTGGGCCATGTTTGCAGGTTTTGAGTTTTAAAATCATTTTAAGCGCTTCCTTTTGTTTGTTTTTTTGCAGTATTTTTCTTTAGAGAGAAAACCATGTATCGTGGATTTTCTTCTATTATTCTTTCAATCACCCATTTGGTTTTTCTTAGAATATTGATCAACCCACCTATTCCTAGTAATCTGAATTTGATATTTGTCATTTTCATTCCGGCCAGCAAAGCTGGATCAACAGTACATTTATCGCGTACGATGGTGCCCGTAATCCTCGTGTCGTCCGATGTGTTGTCGCATAGTGATTGCAGATTCTGAAGGATCTCCTCATCTTCTCCGTACTCAAAAAGACCGCCTTCTGAAGAACTTACTACCAGCCATTCTACCCGCTCTGAAAGCAATTCCGTCAGTTTTGCCGGATTATTCCAGTTATAGTTTGTATACCTGAACGAAATATCCAAGTCATGGAAATGTGCACCATCTGTTTTCAGTGATTCCATGCACTTGTTTGCAAAAGCAGGTCCATATTCATCCACGTCGAGCACATTAATCTCGATTTTCCTGTCTTTTAACAGCGATGGGTGATTTTTCTTGATGATTATAATTGCATTTATGCTGTCGCATGCAGTACCGCCGGCTATATTGACAAAACAGAGGTTTTTCCGAGGCGACTGCACGAGTTGTGGAATGAGTAATTCCGCCTGGAGCATGCTTATGTCTCTGACCCTCATTCTTAAGGTGACCGCTCCAAAACTTTGTGAAG
>JAPLDV010000266.1 GCA_026391235.1 Bacteroidia bacterium
CACGTAGTCACCCGGATGCAGATCGGTGAGCTCCTGCATATTGAGCGCTTCCTTTTTGCCGAACGAGGTCCTTACCTTGAACTTGTGATATCTTTCAAAAATCTGATGATCAGTAAATAACGCAATTCGCAGATCATGATCGTAAAAACCCTCATGGAGAGCTGTGCCGATCACCTCGAATCCCCTCTGAAAGCTTTCCTCCGGATCCAGAATCGCCTTAAGCCTTTCCAATTGCTTCGGATTGTCCGACAGTAGAAAAGTTTTATACCCATCCTCCTGATTGGCTGATATTTTCTCCTTCAACAAATCAAAATTCTTACTGAAGGCAGGTTGCAGGGAGGTATTGAAAAAAAGGCTTTCAAAAGATGGAAAGAAATGTTTATGACCGAATTCCACCAGCTGAACTTTGGCAATCCGGTTCAGCAGCTCTGATACATCGACCAGCTTTTTGCGAAACTGCGCGGGATCGATCATCCCTTCTTCCTCATCGAGGGTGACCGCTTCACTCAGTCGCCGGAGATCATCTGATGCACTGATGTCAATCACTTCAAGGATGGACTCCATACGGCTGATGCAGAAAGCAAGATCGCGCGTCCAAACCTGGCTGTTATCCGGGAGGAACTCAAAAAGTGTTTGAATGGCAGTGTCGGTGAGCTGGTCGCTGAGATTTGGAATGATTGATACCCGCTCGAGCTTGTTGCTGGATAATTGTGTTTCGACATTGAAACTGCGGATGGATTCAACTTCATTACCAACAAAATCGATACGGTACGGGTTCTCGGCCGAGTAGGAAAATACGTCGATAATACCTCCGCGAATGGCATATTGGCCTGGCTCCCACACAAAATCGGACCGTTGAAAACCATATTCCTGTAGAAGGCCGGTCATAAAATCCATATCGATTTTCTCTCCCGGCCTTAGATTTAAAGTATGTGCCTGAAGTTCCTTCCTCGATACCACGCGCTCCAGCAAGGCTTCCGGATAAGTGACTATCAGGGGCTTGACGTTGGGTGTGTTGAGTTTGTTCAGAACCTCCGTACGCATCAGAACATTGTCTTTATCAACCTGTTGCATACGAATCGCCCGTTTGTAGCTCGATGGGAAAAAATATACATGATCGTCGCCGAGCAGATGGGCCAGGTCGTTGTGAAAGTAGGCAGCCTCTTCGCGTTCAGCGAGAATGATTAACCTGGATTGACGATGCAGGGGTGCCAGAGCGGCAAGTAGAGCTGCCGGACTCGATCCGGTTAATCCATTCAGATGTAATGTTTTATCTTTCTCCGAGACAAAAAAATCCCGCATCCGCGAGAGATTCGGATGTTTTGACCAAAGCGCGACCAGGTCGGAGTTCTTCATTTTCGTTGGCAAAGATAGGCAAAAGGTGCACATTGCCGAACTCCCTGCAGCGTGAAGGGTCCCCGCCCCCGCTTTCGCGAGGGCAGGCTTTTCGCGGGGATGACAGAAAAGGGCGTCGTACAGGGGGTAAAGGTCCCCGCTTTCGCGGGAGGAGGAACTTTAAATTCAAAATATCAGTGCTAAAATTTCCGTTTATGCTTATTATCTGCATCTATAGCAGGTAATACAAAGTGTATGATCAGACGGTATTACGTTTACATGTTGGCTTCAGAATGCAACCGGATCCTGTATATTGGAATGACCAATGATTTGCATCGGAGAATATCGGAGCATAAAACTCATCTGAATAAAGGTTTTACGGAGGAGCATTATGTCAAAAAGCTGGTGTATTATGAAATGTTTTATTATATCAATGATGCTATCGCCAGGGAAAAACAGGTGAAAAAATGGAAGCGTTCCTGGAAAAACGTCCTGATTAATACTATCAATCCTTCCTGGTTTGACCTTTCGGATGACCCTCGTCTCCCGGCCAGTAGAGAAATATTCCCACCCTAGTCCCGCCCCCTTTTCTGTCATCCCCGCGAACGCGGGGACTTCTACCCTGACCACCGCCCCCTTTTCTGTCATCCCCGCGAAAGCGGGGACTTTTCACGCTGTACGAATGCTACCCGGAACAATTAAAAATTACTACTTTCATGCATCAATTTTTATCAAATGAAAAAACTGATTATCACTCTTGTCAGCGGGTTGTTTTTAAACGGTTTCTTGGCCGGGCAGGAGCTCTGTGTCGGGAATTACTGGACCGAAGCTCAGGGCAAGGCGCATCTGGATAGTGTACTTAACCATGTAAAGAGCAAGGCTCAATGGGAAGCCAGGTCTAAAGCGATCCGCCGGCAGATATTATCTGGAACCGGATTATCAGATTTGCCAGGCAAACGATCTGTTCCAAAATTGAAAATCGGGAAGGTTCATGAACTCGATGGATACCGGGTGACCAATCTGGCCATCGAGAGCACACCGGGTTCATGGATTACCGGAAATCTGTATGAACCCGTTGGACAAACCGGCCCTTTTGCCGCCATCCTTTGTCCGCATGGTCATTGGTCGGATCCGGCGGATTACGGCCGCTACCGGCCTGATATGCAGAAGCGCTGTGCCGTGCTTTGCCGGATGGGATCGGTAGTTTTTGCCTATGACATGGTCGGGTATGGCGACAATAAACAGGTTCCCAAACATGAAGATCCGCTTGCCCTCCAAATTCAGACCCGCAATAGCTTACGTGTGGTGGATGACCTGGTGAGCCGGCCCGGCTCCGCGACCGATGCTACTGATCTCCGATGGGGCCGACTGGACAAAAAACACTCCGGTTGTAGAGTTCCCATTTATCCGGAAGATATATGAACTCTATGGCCGTGAAAGCATGGTGGAAAACGCCCATTTTGCTGACGGAAAGCATGATTATGGATTCGATAAGCGGCAGGCGGCATACAAGTTCCTGGCAAAACACCTAAAACTGAACGCAAATACTGTGCTTACCGGGGAAGAGTGGGTTAGGATATTGGCGACTGAGGATCTGCGGGTGACGGATTGACTTAGCTCTCCCCAGACTCTGAATAGCGTTAAAAGGTCCCCGCCCCCGCGGAGGCGGGGGCGGGGACCTTTTAACGCTGCTCCGAGTCTTCCCTACTGAACAACAACCTTCTGAACCTTTACTCCTCTGCCATTATTAACCGTCAGGAAGTATAAGCCTTTTGATAGTTTGCCGGAGATGGTTTCTAGGTGCTTAACAGCTTTGGCAACATTGTTCTGATAAATAATCTGTCCCTGGATATTGGTAAGTGTAATTAAAAGGTCAGAAGCAATGACATTGGTAACATCAACAGTAAAAACCCCCGATGTTGGGTTCGGATATATACTGAATTTAGAAGCCAGACTGTTGGGATCGGAGCCGGTGGTTTGACTGCTGGTGTAAATATCATTCAAAACGTTCCAGTAGCGAACGGTATATTTCCTGTTCGGACTGCCATCGATAAATTCCGAAGTGTTCCAATCTCCGTTGATGCGGTATTTGTATTCGACCACCTTGTTAACCGCCATCCCGTCGAGGGAAATGGTATAAATTCCATCAGCTTCAGGATCGGTCAGATGAGCAGACCCAGTCCAGTTGTTGAAAGAGCCTGCAACATCAACAAAATCGATTCCCGGTTTGAATTCACCGGCGGCGATAAGCTTGGTCATGTCACAATTGAAGGTAATAGGAGCCTGGGTAGGTCCGCCGGTGGCAAGGATATTGATACCGATCTGATTCATTTTTCCGGTATTGAACCATCCTCCGTCAACCGACTGGTAGTTATAGGTAAAGGCATTTTGGTTGTTATCCATGTCCCAGCCAATCGACATTCCATTGGTACCGTCGGCATCTCCGTCTTTAGTTCCCCAGAATTTTACACAGGCAACATATCTGCCGGGCTGGAGAAACTCGGATTCCCCATCTTTTACCATGTTGAGGGTTACCCAGGTACGGGCCTGATCTGCGGTAGCATCTATGATTTCTGAGGTTATCACTTCAATGATTTCATCATCATTATTGTACTTTTGCAGAATGAATTGATAAGCAGGAGTTTCGGCCATTGTTAAACTAAAGATAAAGGCCGAGATTGAATTGATTTCGCAAGGCGCATAAACATCATAAAATACACCAACCATGTCGCCGCCATTGTTGCCACCAACCCAGCCACCGGTGTTACTGCCAGATTCAGAAGAAAAGTCGGCACGGTGGAATAAGGTGTCATTCACCGTAAAGCCCTGTTTAACTGAGTTGTTGACAGGAACCTCCTCGTTGTTGTCGGAGATGGCAGCGAAATTAAATTGATAATCACCGTAATCGTTAGCGAGGAATACCGAATTTACTATTGATGTATCCCGTTCCAGCGACCATATAGTTGTCGGATTTGAAACGTCCAGGTAAGCTTGTGTACCGTTCTTGAGAATAGTCATCTGAAGTCTGGCATTTTCCTGATCGGCCATGCCGTTGTTCAGAAAAGCGCCTTTGAAAGAATATTCTCCAATGTTTCCAGCCACCGTGGAAGCCATTCCCATCTGTGAAAGTGGCCAGTAATTAATGTGCCCGACCGGTTCATCAAAACCGCCGTTGAATTCCGACCAGTAATCAACAAGAAAAAGATCATTTTGATAGGCCTCAGAGACGGTAAAATCATCGATCATCCAATAGTAAGAATCGCCACCTTGCCAGTAAAACTTGATCTGAACATTTGACATCCCGGCTGCCACAT
>JAPLDV010000453.1 GCA_026391235.1 Bacteroidia bacterium
TTTGAATACCGAAGTCTGGGTATTAGGTGTTTCCTGTGAGCACTCTTTCGGACTGATCCCGTAGATTCCGCCTGACGAATAAACCGTTACAGGATGCTCGTTTTTATTTAATCCCCAGCGGGCTAAATCGAACTGATGCGGCCCCTGGTTGCCGGTATCGCCGTTGCCCGTATCCCAGTGCCAGTGCCAATTGTAGTGCACGCGCTTCTCGTTGTACTGCCGCCAGGGGGCTGGTCCGAGCCAGGTATCATAATGCAATGAGGCAGGCGGATTGCTGTCGGGCACGATGCCGAAGGAATCACGGGGCTTGAGGCAAAGGCCGCGGGCCATGTAAACATCACCGATACCACCCTCATGAAGGAGTTTCATAGCTGCCATCACGTTGGGAATCGACCGGTTCTGGCAGCCGGTTTGAACCCTCACATTATATTTCCGTGCAGCTTCCACCATCTTGCGTCCCTCGAAAACATTGAAGCAGGCAGGCTTCTCCACATAAACATTTTTACCGGACTGGCAGGCCCAAATAGTACCCAGGGCGTGCCAGTGGTTCGGCACTGCAAAAGAGACGGCATGGATCTCCTTGTCGTCGAAAACCCGCCGCATGTCCCATTCAGTACCGGGCCTGAAACCGGTAAGCTCTTCGGCCAGCTTCAGCCTTTCGGGATAGAACTGCTCATCAACATCGCAGAGGGTCTTTAACCGAACGTTACGGTTTTCCTTCAGGCTTGCCCATTTACGGATATGGCTTTCTCCCTGTCCGCGTATCCCGATTACACAAACGTTAATGCGGTCATTTGCCCCGATGACAGAAGCATAGGATTTAGCGGAAAATCCCACGCCACCGATAGCTATACCGGCAGTGCCAAGCAGGCTCTTTTTAATAAAATCTCTTCTTTCGCTCATGATATATTGTTTTGTTTAATAGTTTGCTCTCCATTGGTCTTTACGGGCTTGAGGTCGCGCTGCACACTTTCCTCAACATAGGCAAACTGAAGAATGCGGCTACCGTCAGGCCAAACAAAGACTTATCTTTCATTATTCCTGAGAATTGTATCAGTGGATTTGCTTAGTATTTCCCATATTCTGCCGAGCCATTCCCGATGCTCCGGTTTCATCAGAACCGACCGCAAGCTGGTGATGGTCTCCCGGTCTTTAATGATGCCTTCGCCCTCAAGGTCAAAAAAACGGCAAGGCATTTCAGCCAGGGCCAGGTGAAGTTGATTTCGACCGGCCTCTTTAAAAAGTTGCCGCGAGAGTCTCGAGATTTCCGAAGCCGATGCGGCTTTCGGTGCCCAGATAACGATATCGAGTTCCGGCGGGGATGCAGTGATAAAACGGTTATCTGCCCTGAGCTGACGGAAGAGCTCCAAAGCAGCATCACGCCCCTTACCCAGGAGGTTTGAGAACTCACCACCTTTTACCAGCGGCATCAGTATTTGTGTTGCCCAAAGTGCCACCGCCGAAGCACCGGGCCGGCTGCATTCCAGACTGATCTCACCCAGGTGCAGTTCATCGGAACTGAAATAGGTATAAGGAGAATCGTGTTTATAGAGCTGACCTACAGCAGGATTCCTGAACAGGACACATCCGCAACCATAGGGCTGAAGGCCATGCTTATGCGGATCCACAACAATGGAATCAACCTCGGTTAGCCGGTCATAGACTTCTCTGGTGCCGGTGGCCAGGTTATTTGCGAGGGTGAAATAGCCGCCATAGGCTGTATCCGCATGTATACGGAATCCATATTGTTCCTGCAATTTCAGGATTTCCGGGAGTGGATCGGTGGCTCCGGTGGCTGTTGTGCCGATGGTGGCAACCACCGTTCCGATTTCTTCATGAGTGAGCAGATCCCTCAGAGCCATTATATCCATTTTACCTGAATGATCGGTGGGCACCGTTCGGAAAGGCAATCCCAGCACTTTGCTCAAACGGTCATGAGTATAGTGAGCTTGTGATGATGCTACATTCAGTTTGCCCGGATGCAATTGTCCCGCCACCCAGAGTGCCTCCAGGTTGGCCATTGTACCCCCGCCGGTGAGGTGGCCAAGAAAGGTTTCCCAGCCGAACATCCCTGCGATTTGCACAACCGCTTCTTTCTCCATCCGCGAACTTGCCCGGCCCCCATCGAGTGCATGGTTGTTCGGATTGATATAAAGCGAAAGCATGTAGGCCAGCCGTGCCGCCGGGTGTGGCGGCTTCATCATTTGTCCGGCGTAGAGCGGATGGAAATAGGGAAAATTGTCCTTCATCCGGTCCGCCACTTCCAGCATCACACTTTCCAATCGATTGGTATCGAATTGATCAGGATCGTAATACTCCATTTCCTGAAATCCTGAATTCAGCCTCTTAAGTGCCGATTCAAGAATTTTTATTGATTCGATTTCTATACCGGCCATGTGAATTTCATCCATATCCCAAAAGGATTCATGGCATTAAAGATATAATTTCCACCGGAGATTGGTTTTCGAAAATGATCTTTCCGTTTCGGCAAACCATCAATGCCGTAAGAATCCCATAACAGCCTCCTTCCAGAGATCATACCCCTTCCGGTTCATGTGCAGTCTGTCTTCCAGGAAAAGATCAGTTTTGGGATTTCCATCAGGACCAATCATTTTGGACCAGACATCTACATAATATATTTTTGGATAGCGCCTGGTGAATTCTTTCAGAAGTTTATTAAAATCCAGAAAGGCATCCTTCAGATTCCATCGCAGGAGACTGGGTTTTGCTGATATATAAAAGATCGTTGACCGCGGGAGCTTTTGCCGGATTAATTTAACCAGTTTGCCTGCCTCTTTTAAAATTTCATCCGGCTTTTTCCCGAATGCGATATCATTATCACCCTCATAGATAAAGATTTTTGCCGGCCGGTATTGCAGGATTACGGTATCAGCATAAAACAGCAGATCGCTCATGTGCGATCCGCCAAATCCGCGGTTAAGAACATGGAGATCAGGAAAATCGGTCGCCAGGTCTGTCCACATGCGTACCGACGAACTGCCGGTGAACAGGACCAGGTTACCGATAGCGGCGTAATCCGTGGAGTCGGCTTTGAATTGGTTGATCTCAGACTGAAAGCGGCTGGGGTTCTGGCAAAAAGCCGGATGGATCAGAAGGATTCCTAACAAAAAGGCAAGGGCCGGCCTCTTTAATGATGTAGTCATAGTCTTAATAATTATCTGCGATAGGTAAATCATTGCCACTCATACCCGCACACACACATTTTTTCTTTCTCCCGGTGATCTTGTCATCCCCGCGAAGGCGGGGACCGCTTCACGCTACTCCGAGGGAAAGGAGGTTACTCTTTTGCTTAATGACTGACCAAGGCGAGCGATCCCCGCCTTCGCGGGGATGACAAGGTCCTTGGGGAAAAAAAGGAAGTGTGTGGGTGTGGGTGTGGGTGTGGTGTTAATCATTGATAATCATGATTTTTCTTTGCAGAATCTCATTCTGACTGCGAACGGTAAGGTAATACAATCCGGTTTCAAATCCTGATACATCCAGGCGGATATTCCGGCCGCTATATCCACTCTGATTAAAGACCAGCGATCCCAGAGAATTGAATACCGAGATATTACACCCGTCCAAAACGGATAGATCAAAATCGATGTACAAATCATCCCTAGCCGGTACCGGGTACACCACCATTCCAGTTTCCTTTTTAACCGGATCAACCCCCTGGCCGAAAGGATTCCCGGAATACAGGAAAATGATCCATTTCGCACAGGACGGGCAGAATACGCCAACGGACGGGGGCCAGGCGTAAAACCCGGTGCGATAACTCCGGGATGCGAACTCATTGACGATCTCCAGCGATTTCACCGAAGCCCAGGCAGAATCCGCCCTGGCGATATACTCTTTGCGGGTATAAATATATGGCGTAAGGGTAAAATCAAAATACTGGGGATGGGAAGGTTTCTCAATGGTACCTGGTCCCTCCGGAAATTCTACGGCTTTCAGGAATTTCGAAGGCTGATAGATTGACCCGGTGCCCATCCAGATAATGGTTGCCCCAAATAAAAGCTCATCGTTTTCACCGTAAATAAACTTAATATCTCCAAAATCACCGGGCGGTTTATAAACAACCTTGAAAGGAAGGCTATCCTTATCACAATCCCTGCATAAAGGATAATAGGAGATGTTTGCCTTCTCAAATTTATAGGTTAGGAAATCAAGCACCAGCACGGCAAAATTCATGGAATCCTTTTTGATCAGGGAATCGGTGATTGCCGGACCTGGCTGCCCCTTCGCCAAAAATGACAAACAGATGAAAAGCAGAGCCAGGGTTACCGGAACCAGAATTAGCCTTTTCATTTAGCAAACCGATTTCTTGAATAGTCAATCGTTTACTAAATTAATGACTTTTCAGCTTAGAATCACCATTTTCCATCAACTTTCATTCCCGGTTACGGGCATTGATATAATTCGCGAGGGCCTCCAGATACTCCTCGAATTTTTTCCGGCCCTCGGGGGTAATGCAGCAGAGCGTCTGCGGGTAGTTCTTATTGAATCCCTTCCTGACTGAAATGTACCCGGCATCTTTCAGTTTGTTGACCTGAACGCTGAGGTTGCCTGCAGTCGCCTCTGTCTGTTCCTTCAGATATACAAATTCAGCCTCCTCCACATTCACCAAAATGGACATGATTGACAGTCGCAATTGCGAATGGATCAGTGGATCCAGCTCCTTAAATGGTCCCATTCCTTACTTTTTTTCTAAGCATGTAGCCAGGAACAAGATATCCTAAAAATATGGCAATGGCGTTGATCAGCAAGGCATATTCCTGATCCAGGAAATGAGCGGCCACCGCAGATAACCACAGAAGTATACCTCCTATGATCATGGGCCGGAACTTAATGATGATCCCTGATAAAAAGGTGGCATAACCTGCCAGCATCAGGATAAACGCACCGATAACCCAGGGCCGGTCGAGCAGCAGGATGAACAGGATAATGCCTGATATCAGAAAACCCATCCATACCCACATGTGAACATACCCGGCATAGGTCCGGACTATAGAACGGGATCCCTTCCGGAAGCCATATATTCCGGAAATCAAACCTCCGATTATCGTAAGCCACCAGATGAAATAAGGATGCTGCAGGTCGGTGAACTTCATCAGCAGAAAATGGCCCAGGCAGATGGCGCTGATCAGCCACCCCCACAGGATCATGTGAAAACTGCCTTGCTCCACAGTAAGCTTGGCCCTTGTCAGCATCTTGTTAATGAGTTCGATACTCTCTTCAGGAGAGAATTCAGGATCTGAGGGATTCATCTTTTCCATTGTGTTAATTATTTGATTGCTGTTTTTAGTTATTTATCCTTTGTCAGGCTCATTTCCAGATATTTATACCAGGTTTTCTGATCCGGTGAATACTCTCCGGATTCCTGCCATTGTCCGGGAGTTTCCAGGTTCATGGTAAACCGGATCGACCCGCCCTGAGGAATATTAAATCCCCAGATGAATTTCTCTCCTTCCCAGTGTCCGGTGGTGTTCGCTGAATTTCCATCCAATGTATGGGACAAAAAATTGTATTGTTCTTTGGCAGGATCATAACTCATCATTGCAAAGGCATTAAAAACCACTTGATCGGTACCCGGATTGGTACCGGTCCCTTCAATCAGCAGTAACAGTCCATTCAATTTATATACCACGTCTTCACGCTGATCAAACCATTTCGGTTCTCCCTGACCCTTTCGTATCCAGCCTTTTCCATGCCACCGGCCTTCGAGCCGGTTCATTTTCTGCATGGCATCTATTTTCCTGGCCACCACCTCCGGATTGGCCTGCTGTGCCAATAAACCTGTTGCCAACAGCAACATCATCCCTATTAATATTCGTGTTTTCATTCTAATAATTTTCAGCAAATATAAACTAGTTTATTATATAAACCAAATTATTTCTGATTATTTTTCGATTGGCTCCTTTTCCGTATTTTTAGGTTATGAAAACAACAAACCTGTTTCCCATTCTGCTGCTGGCCGCATCGTGCAGCCTGCTTCCTGCTAAAAAGATCTATGTTTCCGTTGATGGCAGCGACATCAACAACGGGGCGAAGAACCAGCCTCTGCAAAGCCTTGAGGCTGCGCAGCAGGCGGTTCGTAAGATCCGGATCGAAAAACCGGCTCGCACTGTCAGGGTGATTATTGGCGAAGGTACCTGGTATATAACTAAACCACTGTTGTTTACCGCAGAGGATGCCGGCTCCGCCAGGTGCTCGGTTACCTGGGAAGGCCGGCCGGATGGAAAAACCGTGATATCCGGCGGACAAGTGATCACCGGTTTCCGTGATGAAGGATATGGTTTGTGGTGGGCGCCCGTAGATCGGGGCATGGTTTTCGAGCAGCTCTACATAGATGACCGGCATGCTGTCCGCGCCAGGATTCCCAATGCCGGCGATTCGATGCCGCGCATCTATCTAAACAAATCCGCCTGGGTTTATAACCCCGATTCAACCGTGAAAAACATTACCGTGTCGGTGCGCGACCGGGGACTGTTTGAAAACCTTAACCCGTCAGGTGAATTTGAAGCGGTGGTTTTCAAGGAATGGACCATTTCCCGCTTTCATGTGAGTTCCTTGAGTGCTGATCCTCCGGAAATATACCTGAAACCTCCGTTTCAGCTTTTCCAGGGAACCTACATTTCGATTTTTGCAGGAAGCGCAAGTACATACAGCTGCTATCTCGAAGGGGATCCCGCTTTCATAGACCAGCCGGGTGAATGGGCGCTCGACCGGGGAAGCAACCGCCTGTATTATAAACCATTGCCAGGGCAGTCACCGGAAAAAACAGTCGTAATAGCGCCAGTTGCGGAACAGCTGGTTACAATTCAAGGAGAGAGAGGAAGACCAATTGAGAATTTTGAATTCAGAAGAATTAAGTTTCAGGATTGTGCTTACCGGCTGCCGGCGTTTAATCACGACGGAATCCAGGCGGGCTTTTATTTTGGGGGAAATACCGAACCTGGCGGGAGTCTGGGGCTGATTCCCCCGGCCATCCAGATGATGTGGGCAACCAATTGCAGATTGACCGATTGTGGAGTTACCCATGCAGGCGGCAACGGAATTTATATCCGGGAAGGTTGCAGGGATAACCGGCTGGAACGGGTGTTTATTGAGGATATCGGTGCCAACGGCGTAATGGTCGGTCTGGCTGCGGACCCCCTGAAGGACTCCCTTTTGTTGCCTGTAAACAATACCGTTACAGGCTGCACGGTGCATCAAGCCGGGGTTGCCTTCCACGGTGCCATTGGGATCTGGCTGGGATTCTGCGCGGGAAGTGTGATATCCGGATGCGAGGTGTATGACCTGCCGTATACCGGCATCTCGGTGGGCTGGCAATGGAATCCCCTGCCCTCTTCATCGAAAAACAACCGGATCCTGAACAACCGGATCCACCACGCCATGCAATTCCTCGGCGACGGCGGTGGAATCTATACACTGGGATTTCAGCCCGGCTCAGTGATTGAAGGAAATGATATTCACGATATCCTCCGCAGCAAACTGAACCATGCCTCCGACAATAACGGGATTTTCATGGACGAAGGAAGTAAAGGCTACCTCGTTAAAAACAATACCATCCGGAATACGGCACATACCAGCATTCGCGGTCACCGGGCATCGGGTGTGGAGCTCACCGGCAATACCTTTTATCCCGGCGATAAGCCGGCGATCAGCCAGAGCCCGCCTTATGGAAAAATGATCTTCGCCAATACCGATACCACCATCCGGTGGAAAAACCCAGGGTGGCCGAAGGAGTGGGGATACCCGGACAGTGTTACGGCGTTCACCATGCACGGGAACAGGTTTTTGAAGTAAGGAGTGGAAATTCAGAGATTCGAGGACCAGTTTTGAATTCTGAAGTACAAGATTCAGGGAATTGAGCACTAGTTGCGTCCTCTGGTTGGTTTTCACACAGAGAGTAAAAGCAACTTGAATCTGTAATTTCAAAAGTCAAAACTGGTCCTCGAATCTCTAAATTCTTACTTCCCTGCCTCACTTTGTCTGCTCTTCCACCATTTTCTGGAGCTTCCTGTTCTTTAAAAAAAAGTTAATCGAAGGGAACTTATAACGAATGGTTAACGATTTCCAGTCCCATTCACATTTCCCGATGCTGCTTTTCACCATCCATGCGGCATGATCCTTCCGCTTTTCTATCCACACATTCCGCATCATTGCCGAGGAGGTATCCCACATGGAAAACTGCCGGAGCCAAAGACCGGTTCCGTTATCAAACACTTCAACCAGGTAATTGAAACCGCGGAGTTCGTCTAATCTGTTGAGAAAAATCACCATATAATAATGATTCCCGTCTTTCAGTTGCATGGAAACAATCTGTTTCAGACTGATGGATTCCGGACGGAGCTTCCCCCAGGGAATCCATTCCTGGTAAAAAAAACTACGCATTCTGCCGGAATCCGGGGGTAAATCAAAGTGCTTGACCAAAGTATCGAGATGACTTCCATCCCGATAGGTTGGAATTTGCATCATGTCAACCGCAAATTGATAAACCTCCCGTTCTTTTTCATTCTTGATTGTGCTTCTTTTTGAACAGGCCGATAAACCAAGTAGAAAGATTACTGCCAGAATTAATGAGTTTTTCATTGAGGTTGGATTTGATAAAAGTCTGCTTATTTCTTAAAAACGGTATGCCCGGGTAAAAAACGATCCTTTGTCCGCGATAACTCAGAATCGCATTTGTAATGACCAGCACCAGATGTACAATATAAAAAAAGATATATACAATACCTGCTGCGCCCAGTTTTGTATAAATGATACCGGGATCAATCTGTCCGGTGATTTTGATCTCGTAAAAAACATTTCCCATAAAGAAAAAGGATGCCAGAAAAAACAGCATGCTCCAGGTAATCTCAAAATTGAGCAATTTCCGTCCGACCTCATTGGCATGTAAAACCTTGTCTTTCTTATATATCCAGAGAATCAGCGGAACCAGTATTCCAAGGAGCGGGAAAATCAGAAAGGTTAAAGCAGAGAGGTTCAGGGCGGCCAGGTACCCCCTGTCTTCCGGCATCTTCCAGTCCATTAAATCTTCTGGACCCACCTCCAGAACATTGCAGATTCGCAGGATACTATCTCCCCGGGCATCTGTTTCTCCCTTTTCAATTCGTTGAATGGTCCGGAGATTTAATCCGGCTTTTTCGGCCAGCACCTCCTGGGAATACCCTTTAATCTTTCGCAATTGTACTACACGGTTTCCTAGGCTGTTCATCATGGTTCTGTGATTTGTTTTAGCTGAAGCAAATATAGGGTTTCACTGCAACTCGCGGCTATCAAAGGTTACGGCATGTTTACGGCATTGGAGGAAATAAGGATCAAGGCGCAAGGCTCAATGCACAAGTAAGGCTCATGGTTAAAGGAAGTCTCTAGGTTAAAGGAAGGAAGGAGTTTGTCGGGATAAACAAACAATTTGACCCCTGCAGGGGTCAAATTTGAGTAACCGACGGTGCAACCGGCGGACTGTTCCCGAGGTGTACGAAGTTTCAGCCGTAACCGCCCGGTGCGCCGGCGGTTACTGAGGTTTCGCCCTTGCAGGGCGGCTTCCAGGTCCTGAATCCTGCTTACCTGAAAAGAACTATTCACTCATATCAGGGTTA
The DNA here is from genome assembly GCA_026391235.1 of Bacteroidia bacterium. The sequence continues at coordinate 9,612 of JAPLDV010000453.1, forward strand.
GCACCGAAAAGCAATTACGAAAATCATTGTTACCTGTGTCACCTGTGGAAAGTAAAAAATAGGGGCCGGCAAAAATGTCGACCCCTCATCGGAAGCGTTTTTACTTATTACTTTCTATTTCTTCAAACTTGCTTTTTGCCTTCTGCCTTTTGCCCTATTTCTTAATCACCACCGCCTCCCCAAACCCCAGCGACTTAAGCGGCGCAGCCTGCGTGGCTGCATCTCCGGCAACAACATAGTACATCCTGTTCGGATTAATATACTTCTGAGCCAGGGCCTTATGCTGTTCAAGGGTCATATTCCGGATAGTTTCCTGTTCATTTTTTACATAATCTTTCGGCAGGTTATACATACTGATGTCTCCCAACATACTGGTTAAAGCACCCAAAGTTTCATATTTGCGTGCATAGGATTTCAGCAGCGAATTCTTGGTAAAATCCAGGTCCTCCTGCGTGATCCCCTGGCCATATTTCAGCATGAGGTTCTTGAAGATCTCAGCTGATTCCCGGGTTGCAGAGGAACGCACCGGAGCGGAAGCGGTAAAGGTTCCGGACACATAAGAGCCGGAGAAGCGGCTGTTGGCGCCGTAAGTGAAACCCTTTTCTTCCCGGAGTACCATATCGAGCCATCCGTTGATTGAAGCGCCGAATTTATTGTTCATCACCGTTGCAGCAAAATAATCAGGGTTGGTTCTTGCCGGTCCGGCACATCCGATATTGATAATGGATTGTTTTGCCCCGGGCACATCAATAAAATAAACCACTGATTTTGCGGGAGCTTCAGGTATCTCATAAATTGGGAATACAACCTCTTTGGCCGGCCATTTTTGAGCCAGAGCCTGCAGCGATGCCATCACTTTTTCTTTGGTGATCTGCCCTGCCAAATGGAACGCGGCTACATTTGGGGAAAAGAAGGATGCATAATATGCTTTCAGGTCATCGAGCGTGATGCCGCTGACAGTTTCTTCTGAACCGCTGGCGCCGATACCGAAAATATGCTGATCGCCGTAAACCAGTTTCTGCAAAAGTTCCGAAGCCATGGCATTCGGCCTGGCTTTCTGCCGTTTCAAATTATTCAGCGTGCGGACTTTGGCCAAACCAAATTCCTCCTCGTCCCAGCGGGGTTCCAAAAGCATCTCTTCAACCAGGGCAAGGGTCTGATCGAAATTCCGGACCAAAGTATTGCCGCTGATGGAAATGCTTGTTCCTGAGGCACCAATCCTGATACTCGAGCCGAGCCCTTCAATGGCCTCCTGCAGCTCAAGCGGGGTTTTGGTTTTCGTTCCTTCATTCATCAGGTCACCAACCAGGCTGGCAACACCTGCTTTATCCAGCTTATCCAGAAAATGCCCCCCCTTCAGAGTGATATTAAACTGAACCAGAGGAAGTTCGGTTTGCTCTATACCATATACCCTCATTCCGTTTGACAGTTTATCATTCCAGATTACCGGCAGGTTGATTACCGGATCCGGACCATCCAACGGCATCACCGACCGGTCAAATGACGATGGAGTTTTCACTACCTTTTCCTCGGGCGCATTCTCATCTATCGTGACCTGAGTAGCATTCAAAATGTCTTCTTCCTTAACTCCGGCGGTCATCGAACCATCGGCAACGAGGTCGGCCTGGCCTTTCGGCACAAAGCTGGTGGCCAGGTAAGGCTTGCCTTTGATATACTTATCATAAACGCGGAGGATGTCAGCTTTTGTAACAGCTTTTACCCGCGCGATATCCTTTTTGTAAAAATCCGGCGAACCGGCATATTCATTATAATTGGCCAGTTGCCGTGATTTGCCCAGAATACTGCTGATTCCACTGTAAAAATCTGTTTCCTGGCCGGCTTTTATCCGGTCCACGTCTTCTTCAGTGAATCCTTCCTTTTCAAAACGCGCAAAAGCCTCAAAAACAGCACTTTCAACTTCCTTAAGGCCAACTCCTTCATTGGCGGTGACCGAAACGTCGAAAGTTCCGGCGACTTCCTGACTGCTGTTATTGGCTCTTGCATTGGAAGTCAGCTTCTTTTCTTTCACCAGAACTTTATACATCGGCGCCTTTTTCCCGCTCGAAAGCAATTGTCCGAGATAACCCAAAGCATAACTATCGGGGCTATACTCTTCCACTGTTGGCCAAACCATTCTCAGCTGCGGAGCCCTGGCGAAATTATCTTCGTGATACAACTTTTTATTTTCGGATAGTTTTACCGGTACCGGTTTGGGATCAGTCAGATCAGCACCCCGTTTAATCTCTCCGAAGTATTTTCCGATCAATGACTTAGCTGTAGCCGGATCAAAATCGCCCGATAAAACCAGTGTGGCGTTATTGGGCACATAAAATTTTGCATGGAAAGCTTTTACATCGTCGATGGTGGCATTGAACAGATCCTCCATTTCACCGATGACCGTCCAGCTGTAAGGATGTCCTTTCGGATAAAGATTTTTGGCAATCACCCCTCCGGTATGGCCGTAAGCAGCATTGTCGACACCCTGACGCTTCTCATTCTGTACCACATTCTGCTGGATATTGAACGTTTTTTTGGTGATGGTATTCTCTAAAAATCCCATTCGGTCCGACTCCAGCCAAAGTATTTTTTCGAGCGCATTTTTCGGAACCACCTCATAATAGGTGGTAGCATCATTGCCTGTTCCTCCGTTCAGGGTGCCGCCAGCATCCTGGACAATTTTAAAAAACTGATCTTCGGGTACATTTTCGGAACGTTGAAACATGATATGCTCAAAAAGATGGGCAAAGCCGGTACGGCCAACAGATTCGCGGCCCGATCCCACGTGGAACTGGATGGTGAGCGCAACAATCGGATCGGAATGATCTTCGCTGAGTATCACATCCAGCCCGTTTTTCAGGGTGTACTTTTCATACGGAATATTCAATTCCGATTTCGATTTGCAGCCTGCCATCAGCAGGATAGCAAACAGGAGCAGTAAGTTTAGTTTTTTCATTTGGGTTTTATTGTGTTCGTTATTCGATAAAACATACCTTGATCAAATTCAGATTAGCGTGAAGGGGTCCCCGCCTTCTCAAAGGCACTGATAGCGTGAAGGGGTCCCCGCTTTCGCGGGGATGACAATAACACTTGCCCAATTTCTGCAGGAGCACTTGTCATCCCCAAGAAAGCGGGGACCTTTTGACGTTGCTCCGAAGTTCATTTTTTAATTATGGTCGGCTTGCCAAATCCCAGCGCGGTAAGCGGTTCGGCCTGCGTGGCAGCATCGCCGGATATCACATAGTACATTCGGTCGGGATTTATGTATTTCTGCGCCAGGGCCTTATGCTGTTCAACAGTCATGTTCCGGATGGTTTCCTGCTCCAGTCTGACATAATCTTTAGGCAGATTGTACATGCTGATCTCACTTAGCATGCCGGTAAGTGCACCAAGTGTCTCAAAATTCAGGGCGTAGGATTTTATCAGATAATTGCGTGTCATGGCCAGATCCTTTTCAGAGATCCCGTTCCGGTATTTCTCCATCAGGTCCTTAAATATCTGAACCGATTCGAGTGTTGCCGAAGAGCGAACCATGGAGGCGGCTGTAAACGGCCCGGGAACATAGGATCCCGAAAATTCAGTGCTAGCTCCATAAGTAAACCCTTTCTGCTCACGAAGAACCTGGTTAACCAGCGACAGGAAATTACCGCCGAGATAATCATTCATTACTGTTGCAGCAAAATAATCAGGATCTGACTGGGCAAGGGCCAGGTTGCCTATCCGAATAGTCGATTGTTTGGCACCGGGAACATCAACAAAATAGATTTCGGATTTCTGCAAAGGGGCCGGAATCGGATAGGCCGGAAAAACAACTTCTTGTGCCTGCCACTTTGAAGCTAAATCTTGCAACGACTTAATAATCTGATCCTTCTTAATATTACCTGCTATATGGAAATTAGCCACTGACGGGGTCATGTTGGCTGCATACCAGGATTTCAGATCCTCGATAGTGATGGTTGGAACCGATTCCAGCGTGCCGCTGGCACTTACGGACAAAATATGAGCTGAGCCATACACTTTTTGCATGAATGTTTCACCGGCAAGAGCAGGCGGACTGGACTTCTGGCGCTTAAGGTTGTTAATCACGCGGGTTTGCAGCAGCCCGAACTCATCTGCATCCCAGCGCGGCTCGAGGAGCATTTCCTCCAACAGCGCCAGGGTGGCATCATAATTCCGGACCAGGCAGTTGGCATTGATGGTAATCGCCGAGCCGGAAGACCTGATGTTTATCCGGGCTCCCAGGGATTCAATTGCTTCCTCCAGTTCCTGCGGGGTTTTGTTTTTCGTTCCCTGGTTCATCAGTGAAGCCATCATGGAAGCAACACCCGGCTTTTCGAGTTTGTCCAGGTAATGGCCCCCTTTCAATACAATATTAAATTGTACCAGCGGAAGTTCGTTCTGCTCAATGCCCCAAACACCCATACCGTTCGAAAGCTTATCATTCCAAACCGTCGGGATGGTTACAACCGGCTCCGGCCCGTCGAGGGGAATGACAGTACGGTCGAAAGCTGTCGGGGTTTTCACAATTTCATCGCTTGCTGATTCATCAATCTGAACCTGGGTGGCATTCAGGATATCTTCCTCTTTTACGCCCGCAGGAACTGATCCTTCCGCTGCGAGTTCCGGCTGCCCCTTCGGAACAAAACTCGTTGCCAGGTAAGGCTTTCCCTTGATATACTTTTCATATACCCGGATGATATCGGCCTTTGTAACTGCTTTTGTTCTTTCCAGATCGGTTTTATAGAAATCGGGCGATCCGCCATATTCATTATATTGAGCCAGCTGGAACGACTTACCCAGAACGCTGCTGATCCCGTTATAGAAGCTGGTTTCCTGGCCTGCCTTTATCCGTTCGACATCCGCTTCAGTAAAACTTTCCTTTTCGAAACGTTTAAATGACTCAAATACAGCAGCTTCCACATCCTTGAGATTTACCCCTTCGTTAGCGGTCACCGTCACAGTAAAGGTGCCTGCAACTTCCTGGCTGCCGTTATCGGCACGCGGACCGGATGCCAGTTTCTTCTCCTTTTCAATCACCTTGTACATCGGGGCCTTCTTCCCCCGTGAGAGGAGCTGACCCAGATAGTCGAGTGCATAACTGTCCGGGCTGTATTGTTCTACGGTGGGCCAGATCATGGTCAGCTGGGCTGCCCTGGCAAAATTATCTTCGTGATACAGCTTTTTGGTCTGGGTGAGAGCTACCGGTTCCGGTGCCGGGTCGCTGAGTTTCGGACCCGCCTTGATCTCTCCGAAATACTTCTCTATCAATTTCTTTGCTTCTGCCGGATTAAAATCTCCCGACAAAACCATGGTCGCATTGTTCGGAACATAGAATTTGTCGTGAAAGGTTTTGGCATCCTCCACCGAAGCTTTAAAAAGATCTTCCATTTCGCCGATTACCGTCCAGCTGTAGGGATGTCCCTTCGGATACAGGTTTTTGGAAATTACCCAATCGGTATAGCCGTACGGGGCATTATCCTCGTACTGCCGCTTTTCGTTCTGGACAACGTTCTGCTGGATGTTCAGAGCCTTTTTGTTGATTGCGTTGGTCAGGAATCCCAGGCGGTCGGACTCCAGCCACAGGACTTTTT
>JAPLDV010000457.1 GCA_026391235.1 Bacteroidia bacterium
AGGGATCACTAATTACCAGGGTGCAGCAATCCTATATTTAAAGGACACCAAAGCCTGTTTTAATGTTTCGGATAACAGGTACTATCTGTTTAATGACCTTGATGGCGGACCCGGGTTTTGGCCTATCGGTAAGATCAACGATAATTCATTGTATTCAACAGCAGACCCAATCGATTTAAAGGCTTTACTTAAAAAAAACAACCTGGGCCCCAAGGTAAAAAGTATTGCCGAAACTATAGGCGAAAATGATAACCCGGTATTAGTTATTGCCGAATTGAAGTAGCGTGGACGCTCTTGCACTCCTCCCTATAGCGGTCAACTTTAGATGGGTTGAGGAAAGAAATTACACAGAGTTACACAGAGAACCACAGAGTTACACAGAGAACCACTGCGGGTATCAGAGAAATTGCTTGAATATGAGAACAATACTTGAATCTGAAATTTCAAAATTCAAAACTGGTCCTCGAATCTCTACATTCTTACTTCCACCTTCTTCTCAACTTGTGCCTTGAGCCTTGCGCCTTGAACCTTACTTGCGCTTTGCGCCTTACTTGCGCCTTGCGCCTTGCGCCTTGCGCCTTGAGCCTTGCGCCTTGCGCCTTGAGCCTTTAGTTCCTATGGCTTCAAATTCGCCAACAAGAACTCCCTATTGAGCCTGGCAATATGCGCCACCGATATCTCTTTCGGGCATTCCACTTCGCAGGCCCCGGTGTTGGTGCAGCTGCCGAATCCCAGCTCATCCATTTTGGCTACCATGGCTTTGGCGCGCCGCACGGCTTCGGGCCGGCCCTGAGGCAGCAGTGCCAGATGCGACACCTTGCTGGCCAGGAAAAGCATGGCCGAAGAGTTCTTACAGGTAGCCACGCAGGCACCGCAGCCGATGCAGGCTGCTGCATCCATCGATTCATCGGCCTTGTGCTTGGGAATCAGAATGTTATTGCCATCCTGGGCCGATCCGGTGTTCACCGAAATAAATCCGCCAGCCTGCAGAATCTGATCGAAGGCATTGCGATCGACCATCAGGTCCTTGATGACCGGAAATCCTGCGGCCCGCCAGGGTTCGATCACGATGGTATCGCCATTTTTGAACTTACGCATGTGCAGCTGGCAGGTGGTGATGGCCTCATCCGGACCATGAGCCCGGCCATTGATGAACAGGCTGCACATGCCGCAGATGCCCTCACGGCAGTCATGGTCAAATGCCACCGGTTCCTGATTACCCATTACCAGTTGCTCATTCAATACATCGAGCATTTCCAGAAAGGAGCTGTCAGGAGATATATTTTTCAGCGAATAGGTTTCAAACCGTCCTTTTGCCTTGCGGTTTTCCTGCCGCCATACTTTTAATGTCAGGTCCATACTCTTATTCTTTATAGTTCCGGGTTTTTACTTGGATAAACTCATAATCAAGCGGTTCCTTGTTCAATACAGGTTCTTTGTCCGGACCTTTATACTCCCAGGCACCCACATATTTAAAGTGGTTATCATCGCGTTTGGCTTCACCGTCCGACATCGCGTGCTCTTCGCGGAAATGCCCGCCGCACGACTCTTCCCGATGAAGGGCATCCCTGGCCAGTAATTCGCCCAGTTCAAGGAAATCTGCAACACGATTGGCTTTTTCGAGCTCAACATTCATGGCATCCGCTTTGCCGGGGATACGGACATCGTACCAGAAAAGATCTTTAACCTGCCGGATTTTGGTGATACCTTCTTCCAATCCGGCCTTGTTGCGCCCCATACCAACATGGTCCCACATAGCCTGACCGAGTTCTTTATGAATCGAGTCAACCGTCCGGGATCCTTTTATTCCTATCAGTTTGGCGTTCCATGCCCGCGAGGCTTCCAGCGTTTCACTGAATTCAGGCTGTTTGGCAGGATCCATGCGCGGAACCGACAGTTGGGAGGCCAGATAATTCTGAATGGTAAAAGGCAGGACAAAATAGCCGTCGGCCAGTCCCTGCATCAGTGCTGATGCACCCAGCCGGTTGGCCCCATGGTCGGAGAAGTTGGCTTCGCCGATGGTGAACAGTCCCGGGATGGTAGTCATGAGCTCATAATCAACCCACAACCCGCCCATGGTATAATGGATAGCCGGGTAAATCATCATAGGGGTTTGATATGGATTCTCATCCACGATTTGTTCATACATCTGGAACAGGTTGCCATATCTTTCTTCGATGAGGCTTTTCCCCAGCCGTTTGATCGAATCCTTGAAATCCAGATACACCGCCTGTCCTGAACCTACTCCATAACCGGCATCGCACCTCTCCTTGGCGGCACGTGATGCCACATCGCGCGGAACCAGGTTCCCGAAAGCGGGATAACGGCGCTCGAGGTAATAATCGCGTTTTTCTTCCGGCAGATCGATCGGTTTCAGTTTTCCTGCCCTGATCTTTTCAGCATCCTCTTTTTCTTTTGGTACCCAGATGCGGCCGTCGTTCCTAAGACTTTCACTCATCAGGGTCAGTTTCGACTGTGATGCTCCATGAACCGGGATGCAGGTTGGATGGATCTGCACAAAGGCCGGATTGGCGAAAAGGGCTCCCTTTTTATAAACCTTCCAGATGGCACTGGAATTTGATCCCATGGCGTTGGTCGAAAGAAAGTATACATTACCGTATCCGCCTGTGGCCAATACCACGGCATGGCCGAAATGCGATTCGAGCACGCCGGTTTCCAGGTTGCGGGTAACAATTCCCCGTGCAACTCCATCAACCAGAACGACATCCATCATCTCAGTACGGGTATACATGGTAACGTTTCCGGCAGCAATCTGACGATTCAGGGCTCCGTATGCACCAAGCAACAATTGCTGACCGGTTTGCCCACGGGCATAAAAAGTGCGGCTGACCAAAGCACCTCCGAACGACCGGTTATCCAGATACCCGCCATAATCACGGGCAAATGGAACTCCCTGACCCACACACTGATCAATAATCTGGTTACTGACTTCCGCTAACCGGTAAACATTTGCTTCCCGGGAGCGGTAATCACCGCCCTTGATGGTATCGTAAAACAGGCGGTACACACTGTCACCATCATTCTGATAATTCTTGGCAGCGTTGATACCCCCTTGTGCAGCAATGGAATGCGCCCGGCGCGGACTATCCTGGTAACAGAAGTTCTTCACACTGAAGCCTAGCTCACCCAATGAGGCGGCAGCGGAGGCACCGGCCAAACCGGTACCCACAACGATAATATCGAATTTTCTTTTATTGGCGGGGTTCACCAGGTTCTGAGTCTATTGTTATAACGACCATTTTTCGGCAAGCGGTCCCGATGGTATTTTTGCGTTGAGGTTCATTTTTTTGTTTTTTGTGTAGGGGAGGACCCACGTGTCCTCCCGAAAGTTTTATATCATGGATGAAATTTTAACCCAAAGCGGAATGAGCGCGAACCCCCCGGCAACAATGATGGTGTAAACCCATCCGACAAATTCCAGACGCTTGCGCCAGCGATTGTCACTGAGTCCCAGCGTTTGAAAGGCGGCCCAGAAAGCATGCGTCAGGTGTAATCCTAAAACAATTGCACCGATAACATAAACAACGTCGATCCACCACCAGTTGATGAAAAATGTAGTGACCAGCAGATAGGCATTTTCGACCCCGTCAACAGCACCATTGTCGAGTAATTCACTGCCTGTAAATTTGATCTTCCAGAAAAAATTGGAAATGTGAATCACCAGAAAAATTAATACCAAAGTTCCCAGGACGTACATGTTCCGGGAGGTCCAGGTGCTGCTGTTCCCAGAATGCTGTTTATCATAGCCTACCGGTCGGGCCCACTGGTTTGTCAGGGTGAGGATACCCGCATAAAGAATGTGCAGGATAAACCCGATCGCCAAAACAGGCTCTACCACTCTGATTATGGGATTGGTACCCATAAAGTGAGCCGCATTGTTGAACAGAACACCCGACGGGTCAAACAGGATCATGCTGTTGACAATCAGGTGAACCAACAGAAAGGATATCAGGAATAACCCCGATAAACTCATCAGGAATTTTTTCCCGATGGATGAGTTCAGGAAACTTGCCATAGGTAAATGATTTTAGTCTTAATCAGAGAATGGCTGAAATTATGGATTCAGATTCAGATTAGCAACAAAGCATGGCTGTAATGTTGTTTTTGTGCCATTCTTCACCGGAGGAGGTAAGGTTTAAGGGGTGTGCTGTTTCAATACTTCGATGGCCTTGTTCAGGGTATTATCGATGGTCTGGATTATCGGATAAAAACCTTCATTATCCATAAAATTTCTTGCAATGTATGCCTTCAGCTGTGTTCTGATGATCAGCTTTGATTCTTTCCATTCGAAGGCCGATGGAGTATAGCCAATGGCGATGATATGAGATTTAAATGAGCCCAAAACATCTTTTGCATCAAGATAATCGCCCAGCTCCTCCACTTTATTGAAAGCAAATAGTTCATCCCGGTGACCATCGGAGTAGGAGAGCGCATATTTATAAATCAATCCGGCAGCGTTGATTTTCAAAAAGAAAGGGGTGATTCCCGAAGTATCATAAGGAACAAAAAAATCAGGCATAATACCGCCTCCGCCATAAACAGTGCGTCCTTCAGGAGTGATATACCTGAGACTGTCGTTGAAATGGATGCTATCGGCAACCATAAATTCCCCCTTTTTGTAGCGCTGCGCTATGTCGTGATAATAATCTTCGGATCCGTGTATATATGGTTTTTGAATGGAACGTCCGGTTGGGGTATAATACCTGGCTGTAGTAAGACGTAAGGCAGATCCATCATTCAAGACTGCTTGTTCCTGAACGAGACCTTTCCCGAATGAGCGCCGGCCGATGATCCAGCCCCGGTCGTTATCCTGTATGGCACCGGCCACGATTTCCGAAGCTGATGCAGAACCTTCGTCAATCAGGATAGCAAGGCCAAGATCCTTGCCGGATTCTTCCTGTGTTGCCAGGTACTCTTCTCTGGCACGTGAATGGCCTTCAGTATATACGATCAACTTTCCCTTTTCCAGAAAATCATCGGCTATTCTGATGGCAGGGTCCATGATTCCACCAGTGTTCCCACGCAGGTCGATGATGAGTTTAAGGCATCCCGAGCGTTTCAGTTTTGAAAGAACCTCCTGAAACTCAGGGTAGGTGGTCTGAGAGAATGTATTGATCTTGATATACCCGATATTTGGGGCAGCCATATATCCAACATCGATACTGGATACCGGTATTATGCCGCGTCTCAGGGAATAAACCAGCCTTTCTTTTGTCCTGTTGCGGTAAATGCCAACCTTCACCTCGGAACCTTTTTCTCCCCGGAGGCGATCAACAATGCTGTCCTCAGGCATTTTAACGCCGGCCACCGGGATACCATCAACACTGATGATCCGGTCACCGGCTAATATTCCCGCTCTATCTGAAGGGCCGCCCTTAACAGGCTGAATCACCAGAATAGTATCGTTCTGCATATTAAACTGCACCCCGATACCATCGAAATTTCCGCGCAGGGTTTCATTTACTTCTTTAAGTTCACGGGGTGGTATATAAATACTGTGCGGATCGAGATTCTCCAGCAGGGTTGGGATAATGGTTTCTGTCATGGCATCCAATCCGACAGAATCCACATAATTGTTTTCGATAAAATCCAGAATTGAACTGAGTTTGTCCTGACGGGTAAATACCTTGATTGGCAACTGGTTGCCCGAATTATTTTTAAACAGGTTGCCGATAAACATTCCGGTTACCAGGCACCATGCCAGTACAATTGGAAGCCAAATGGCCATTCTGGAGTTTTTCCCTGACATGATGTTGGAAAGATTTATTCTACCGACAGGTAAACGGTTAGAATACCCGCACGTTGCAATAGTTCGATACCGTCGGTGATTCGATACGCCTCACCGTATACCACCCTGATGATCCCCGCCTGGATAATCAGTTTTGCGCACTCCAGGCATGGTGAGGCAGTAGTATATAGAGTAGCCCCCTTGGAGCTGTTGCTGCTTTGGGCAACTTTTGTGATAGCATTTGCCTCAGCATGAAGGACATATGGTTTTGTATGGCCTTCATTATCCTCGCAAATATTTTCAAATCCTGTAGGAGTCCCGTTGTATCCGTCTGAAATGATCATGCGTTCCTTCACGATCAGAGCCCCAACTTTCCTGCGAATACAATAGGAGTTTTCAGACCATATCCGCGCCATCCTCAGATATCGCCGGTCAAACTGTTCCTGTTTGTCTTCACTTGAATTCATTGGTCCTTCCCCTCTTCCCCTTGATCCTTAATCCTTAATCCTTACTTGCGCCTTGCGCCTTGAGCCTTGCGCCTTGCGCCTTGAGCCTTGCGCCTTGCGCCTTGCGCCTTGAGCCTTTATTTCTTCTCTTCGGCTTTAACGGGTTTGGTATCGGTTTTCTTCGGCCTTGAAACCCCGAAAGATCCCATGAATAATTTGCCGCGCCTGGTTTTTTTGTCTCCTTTTCCCATGATCAGATATGCGATTTGTAATAAGGTTGCAAAGGTAAGAAGATTTCGGAAACTTAAGATGCCGGAGAAGTTAAAACAAATCGTTCGTAAGAAGATATTGTTCAACCATATATCTGGCATTAAGGAGAATCAGGCTGTCGGCGGGTATACCCTTTTCCCTGGCATTTTCTCCGATCTGTTTCTCCCATTCCGGTGTGTTATGGATAGCCTGGATATATTCCCTGACCATTTTATCATATTCTTTTTGCCATTCGGGTGCATAAAGCTCAATTACAGCCCTTTCGAGGAAGCCCCATCCGATGTTCTGGATATTTGACGGATTGGCCATGAGTATGACCAGATCTGTTTTCTCAAAAGCATCCGGGAACTTAAGCTGTTTTGTTTTTAAACTGTCGGTATAACTTTCAGGATAGATGGTGGAGTTATAATACCAGTAACCGAGGTCTTTAAAAATCCTGCCGGTTAGCGGCAGATTGTACATCTCCCAGAAAAAACTGTCACCGATAACAATGGAGGACGGCAGGTTGAATCCATCCGAGGGCTGCGGGATTATTTCGGGGTAGCATAATGGGAGTCGTGGAAGAGGGAGGAAGAGGTTCAACAGGCTTTCCAGATCAGCATCCGGATAGATCAGAGTATCAGTATGCACAGCCGGCCCCAGATGGAATTCAGGCAGTGGCCTTTTCACCAGGGTTGAAATAAATCCGGACAAAGTATCAGCTGCAATACGTGCGCCATATCGGCTCCAATGGGTTCCTGTTTGAGGGAACAGGGTACAGTAGGTAGTATCTTTCATCTCCATGAAGAGACGGTTATAATCGAGCATAGGAATGCCTGCCTTCATTATTCCTGTTGACAAAGCATCGTAATTTGAGGTGGTTTTAGAAAATTTCATTCGCTCCGGGATAAATTCAGGATAGTAATCTGCTTTGCCGGGAGCAATGATAATCATCAATTCTTTTCCGTTGTTTTTGAAATAATTCCTGACTTGTTTTAACTGCCTGATTATATATTTAACAGAATCTTCACCAATATAATCCTTGCCGTAATAGGCTGAAATGAACCAATCTTCGTACAGGTAGCCCTCTTTGCCGACAACCACACCTGATCCGTGGGGCTGTTGAAACAGTGAATAATCTATCTGGTTATAAAGTCTGACAAAAAGGCTCCGGAATCCGAAATTCTGTTCAACATGGTTATTCAGATCAGGCTGATATCGAAAATGGACCCAATCATTCCACGTTAGCTTTGGTAAAGGTTTGTTATAAACGACTCCATTCAATGGTTTTTCCGGTAAAATCCGGGTCA
>JAPLDV010000805.1 GCA_026391235.1 Bacteroidia bacterium
AGCGATTCTTTTTTATGTTATTTATAAAGTTGCTGTAATTTCAAAAGAAGGAAATGATTTTCAAATTTCAAAAAAGATCTGGTTTCTGTATTCCATGGCAATATTTCCCCTCGCCTACCTTGACCAACAGGGATTATTTCTAACTATTACAGCTCTTGTATTTTTGACTATATGGGGTCTCTTTGTCCGAAACAAAAACATATACATTATGCTGCTAATTGGCGTGGTGAGTCTTCTTCTTCATGAATTGTACAGATATACTATCGCTCCGCAATTAACTTTTATGCTCAACGGATTCTGGCCAAATTTTGATTATCAGACATTGCCGCTTCAATATTTTATTCAAAATCTGGCGTCTTACCTGTCAGCAGGATTATTTTTATACGTTGAAACTATTCGATTTTTGATAGGAAATCCGCCCTCGATAGCTGCATTTGGATTACTACTTTTTTTTATTTCCTTTCCTATTTTCTATTTACATACCAACCTGGCATTGTCGGATAATTATAGAAAGTTCTTCATTCTGGCGCTGGTTGAATTGTTTATAACAAATTTTCTCCTAGTAATAGCCATGAATGCCTTAATGGTTTTAAGACACCCAGCCCTATGGAATCCAGGTATGGCATCGACTTATTATTGCTTACCAGCAACAGTTATGCTTGCTATGACACTCGCCATTCTTACAGATATTTTCTATAAATCGCGCATTTCCAAGTGGGTGGTGGTAATGTTGATGTGCTTTGCCATTATAGGAAATATCGCGGCACTCAACAAACACAATAACATTATTGGGCATGTGTCGCATTCTCAGCCCAGTTTAATCTTATTAAATGCGCTTAAAAATTTTGATTCATTGAATGATGTGGATAAACCTTTAATTGAAAAAAACTCGGTTTTTCAATTTTTTAAATCTAAAAAGAAAAAGCCACCTGATGGTGCTAATGCCTACAGCGAAAAAGGTTTTTTTTACACTGAAAGTGGCCAGTATCGGCGAGCCATCGAGTGCTTCAATAAGGCCATTAACCTTAACCCTAATGACCCCTATCTCTATAACTACAGAGGCGCTATTTATCATAAACTCGCCCAGTATCAACGAGCCATTGTTGATTATAATAAATCCATCCATCTGAATCCACATTTGGTCGAAGCCTATAACAACAGGGGGAGTGCTTACCTTTTTCTCGGCCAGTTTCAGCGTGCCATATCGGACTGCAACGAAGCCATCCGTTTGAAACCGAATGATGCCAATGCCTACAACAGAAGGGGGATTCTCTACTTCAGTCAGGGCAACAAAAATCTTGGTTGCCCTGATGCGCAAAAAGCGTGTGCATTGGGAGTTTGCAATGCGTTAGAACACGGTAAAAGTATTGGATATTGCCATTGATTTGATGATGCGTTTAAATACTGATTACAACCAGTAATACTCAATTATTTTAAGTCTGACAATTGTTGACTTGTTAGGTGAAAGCAACAAGCACCTTTCTTCTGGTTTACATTTCTATTTTCAGGTGTTAGTCTTCTTATCAAGAGAGAAACAAAATATTCACATCACAAATAACAGCATTTTTTCATTGAGATTTATGATTGTTCAACATAACCAAAAATCATAAAAAAATCATTCAGTTAGCTATAGGTTAAGCACATAATGAAACAAGGATCAGATATTGCCGTAT
>JAPLDV010000142.1 GCA_026391235.1 Bacteroidia bacterium
CTCGAAATCAATCTTAACCTCCTTAACCTCCTTATCGCTCTTTTCCTTCTTATCGTTCTTTACGTTCTTATCGTTCTTTACGTCCTTATCGTTCTTTACGTCCTTAACTCCCTTAACGCTGTCCTGTGGCTTCTCTTCGTCGCTTTCCGGAGCCAGCGGATTCTTTTCATCTTTCGAAAGAACGGCAGCATACACAGAGAAAGCCTGGGGCCGTTCGTACGACGACATATCCAGCCAACCGATATTAAGGCCATAGTTCACGCTGGCCAGGAAATAGAGGTACTTACCGCCCTTGTCGAATACTGGGGAGCGGCTGAATGACATGCCGTCGGTAACCTGGAATGATTTTTTCTGATCCACCGACCAGACAAAAACTGCAGCGAATTCATTCGGAAGCCTTTTGGAATATGCTATCCATTTGGAGTCGGGCGACCAGGCCGGGTAGATAATTCGTTCGGGGTGTGCAAAACCTTCGTTATCAATAACCTGTACTTTTTCTGTTGCTACCTCCATTACGTATAAAGTACGGCCGGCATCGGCAAAGCTCAGGTATTTGGAATCAGGCGACCATTTTGGGCAAGAACCAGCTGATATTCACCGGATTCATCAGTGAACCAGGCAATGGTTTTTCCATCGGGCGACCAGGCGGGCTCGCGGTCGGCAACGCCTTGTGAATTAGAGAGGTTGCGCACATCGCCTTTTTCGGCAGGGGCGGTAAAAATATCACCGCGGGCGGCAAAAACAGCACGTGAACCAGTTGGGGAAATGCCGGCTGAATTTATATAGCTCTGGACTTTAACCCAATGCGGGCGCATCCAGGGGAAATCTCCGTTAATAGCGATATGCAATTGTACCGGTTGACCTCCATTGGCATCAAGAGTAAACAGATATCCGCCGTTTTCAAAGATCAGTTTGCTATTCCCGCCTTCCAGGTTCTTGCAGTCGAATTCCTTAAAGAATGTTTCCTGTTTAACCTGACGGGTATTGGTATCGTATGACCACACATTCATTGCAAAATCGCGGTCGGAGAGAAAGAATACCCTGCTGCCCAGCCAAACCGGGTCCTTATCGTTGCTGTTATCGAAAGGGATCTTTTCAACATCAAGAGAAGCCAGATCGATCAGGCGGATCGGATTGTTCTGTCCGCCCCTGTAGTTGCGGAATTCGTTTTCCCATGGATAGATCATCTGGTATGCGAACCTTTTCCCATCAGGCGAAAACTTACCATGCACCCCGCGCGGAACAATAAACTTTTCCGGAAATCCGCCAGTTGCTGCAATGGACCAGAATTGATCAGGCATCTGGTAAGGAGCATTCACACGCCCTGAAGTGAACAGGATTTTAGCTCCATCATTGGTCCAACCAGCCACACGGTCGTATCCGGGATGCCAGGTGAGCCTCACCGGAGTGCCTCCGGTAACCGGAAGAGTATAAACATCCGTATTACCATCATAATCAGCACAGAAAGCGATGAATTTGCCATCCGGCGAAAATTTCGGATCTGCTTCAATACCTGGGAAGGTAGTCAGCCGGGAAGGATTCGTTCCATCGCTATTTGTGAGCCAGATATCGCCCGCATAAACAAAGGCAATGTGATCGCGGCTGATCGCTGGATTGCGGAGAAGCCGGGTTTCCTGGGAAATAGCCATCTGGCTCAGGAAGGCCAGAAAAATGAACGCAATATTTTTCATAATGGGAGATTTAAATTCAGATAGAAAAGTAAACAAAAAGATTGAGAAAAGGTTGAAGCGGTACTCTTAGCATTGCACCTCGTTAGCGTTGGAAGGTCCCCGCTGCGTGGTCCTCGTTAGCGTGTTAAGGTCCCCGCTTTCGCGGGGATGACAGAATAGGGGTTTCGTGCTAAGGGGAAAGGTCCACGCCCCACGCTTTCGCAGGGATGACAGAAATTGGATTTTCCTATTAATTATCACTAATTTTAACTAGTGGTTAGATTAACAATATGTTATCCGGGCTTCAGCCCAAACTTTTTCAACATCAGGGATTTGCAGAACAGCGCAGCAAAAATTGGCCTACTGAATAGCTGATAATCAATAATTGCATATGACTAAAAAAAGTTTCATGGGTGTATTCCGAGTAGGTAGTATAAAAATAATCATTTATGTTAGGATTCTCAAAACTCTGAGGGTCAATTTTCCAGACAGGCAATTTGAGTCTTACAACCTTTCAATACCATTCTACCTCTCTCAACCCTCCTAACCAATTTAACGCCCTCACGTCCTTAACTCCCTCACGTCCTTTTCGCCCTTAACATTCTCCCTTACTCCAATCTTTTTATCTTTATCGCCGATATTTTAAAGTATGGGCGATTCCTTCAGGAGGTTTTTGACTGCTACCGCTTTAGTTTTGGCCGGGATTACTGCCTTCGGCCAGGATTACGACAGCATGAGGCTGGCGCAGCTGCCAAAACTATCCATGCCCGGCGGATTGAAATCATCAGGGTTGCCCTATAAAGTAGATAATTCACGAACCAAACATTTTCCGGAAATTTTTACTCAGTTTGGATACAGCTGCAACCAGGCGGCCTCTATCAGCGTTGGTTTTACCTACGAATTAAATGCATTGAGGAACCTGGATGCCGTTTATGAGCAGAACAGGCTGCCGGCATTTTTCGCCTGGAACATGATGAATTCCGGAAATATAGAAACCGGAGTGTCGTATTTCGAAAGCTGGGACATGGTTCGTGCGATCGGTTGCCCCAACTGGTCAGATTATGGCGGCAATTTCATCAATGAATCCATATGGATGAGCGGTTATTTCCGTTACTATCGCGGTATGCAAAACCGCATTGAAGATGTTTACTCCATTGATGTGAGCACCGAACAGGGCCTTCTCACCTTAAAACACTGGTTATATGATCACCTCGGGGACTATCGGCCAGGGGGGGTCGCCAACTTTCAGCTTGCCTCGTTCGGCGAGAAGTTCTGGCCTTTACCCGAGGGAACCGAAGATGCAGGAAAGTTGATCATTCCTTATTTCGGCCCTGCCGTGGGCCATACAATGACCTTCACCGGGTACAACGACTCGGTGAGATATGATTTCAATAACGACGGCCAATACACCAATAATCTGGATACCAATGGTGACGGTCAGGTTACCATGGCTGACTGGGAGATCGGGGCACTGATCTGTGTAAATACCTATGGTACAGAATGGGGCAACGAAGGAAGGGCCTATGTTCCTTACCGGATACTTCCTCTTCACCCCGACCAGGGAGGGATATGGATGAAATCGGTGGTGATTGCCAAGCCTCACAAGAGTTATAAACCGCTTCTTACGCTACGCACCCAGCTTAGATATCCGGACCGGTCAAAGCTTTGGATCTCGGCAGGGGTGTCGCAGGATCCTGCCGCAATTGAGCCTGAGTTCATCCTGGATCAGCCTGTGTTTCATTATCAGGGCGGGCAACTGCCAATGCAGGGCCGGGGACCGGACGATCCGGAATTAATTGAGATCGGGATCGATGCCACTCCTTTGCTCAGTCATGTGCAGAGCGGACAGCCGGCAGCTTTTTTTATTGTTGTATGCGAACAGGACCCCACCTCTTCGAGTGATGGAAATATCGGTTATTACTCCATTATTGAATACGTTAATGAAGAACAGGAGCACACGGGAGACCAGCGGAACATGCCTATCGATACACCATTTACGGCCTTGCCGGTTGTGCTTACTCCATCTTTTGACGGTCCTGCTATATTAACCGCCCAGTTGCCCGGAGCAACAGCAGGGCAGGATTACCAGGTGAAACTTGAGGCAGGAGGCGGAACGGCCCCCTATAAATGGCTCCCGGCACAGGATACCTGGCTGGAAACCAAATTCGAGGCCCCGTTCCCCGTCACATTCGAAAATAGAATTTTGCCGGATGGTGAAAATATCGATAAAAAAACTGTTGTGCTGCCCTTTGATTTCCCTTATCGAGGAAAGATTTACCGCGAGATGGCCCTTACCGGAAAGGGAGGTATTATACTGGTGCAGAACGATCTGTATATTCCCTATGGCTTTGAATTAAGAGAACTGCTCGGTTTGAACATCGCCATATATCCATTTTACAGTACGGAATTCCAGTATCTGGATTTCGCAGATGGGGTTTATTACGAGGCAAATCCTTCAGTGGTCACTGTGTATTGGAACGCCTCTATGACCGGAAACGGGCAGATTTCAGATGTGAATTTTGCAGCCCGGCTCTATGCCGATGGTGTTATTGAATTCTTTTACGGGAATTTTCGGAATAATACCACAACTCCCTGGCTCATAGGATTAACCGGAGGCAGCAAGGACCAATCGTACTACCCGGTAGTAAATGCAACAGGCATATCAGCCGGACTGAATATCCGGTTCAAGCCGCCTGTTTTGCCTGAAGAGCTGCAGATAACCAAAGATGGCTTTTTGACCTGCAAACCTCCGGAGCCGGGTAAAACCTGGATGATTCCCGTTTGTGTGGAAGATTATCAGGGATTGCGCGCCTACCGTAAGCTTGCTTTGTCGACCGCACCGCTCGACGCCAATGGTACTGATCTCCCCAATCCGAAGATCAGGATATATCCTAACCCGATAACAGACAGGGCATATATTCAGGTTGAAAGCAACCGGAATGGAGCTATTAATCTGATAATCTTTGATGTATCAGGAAAAACATTATTAACCAGGAGCTTTCCAATAAAGGCCGGAAAGACCGTATGCACGATGGATTTAAGCAAGGATGTTGCGCCAGGAATCTACATTATTCAGGTAACCGGGATAACTACCTTCAGATCGAAAATCTATTTCAACATCCCTTCCGGATAGAATCGATTGTTAAGTATCCAGCCTTTACCGGGTTCTGTTCCATAAACATCCGTGTCAGCTTTGCGGATTAGCAAATCATCGATGATAATCGCCTTCTTAATCTTACTGGGGAACAGTGTCAGGGAAACTGTGTCACCAGGAGAAACCGGGATCGTGAGCTCAATTAATCCCCAGGGTCCGTCAATTTGCTTAAGATATTTTGCCAAGATATTTGTTTTGTAACTGGCAACTTTCCCATTGGAATTAATCGTCACGATTTCAAGTGTTACCCGGGGCATGTTGTCATCCTTGAAGTTTTTCACCCAGAATGAAAAAGCTACATTGGCCGGTAATGGAATACCATTGATCTTTTCATTAAAAATCTTACTGATTGTTTTATAAGGAAGCACCAGCGTTCCTTTGCCCAGATATCCGATATCGGAGTTTTTTTCGGAAAAATTCCGATAAGTATAGGCAACCGTGGTATCCGGCATCGTGAATCTTTGTCCGTCGAAAACAGCTGACGGATCTTTCGATCCATGGAGAGCCATAATATGTATCCGGCTCAGATCCCGCAATGTATCGGGAGATATTTCGCTCAATGAAAAATTACCAAGAGTAGCCACTGGCCGGCAATGCCCGAGGATCAGTTGTTCGCCGATACCAATCTGATCGCAGGCAGCTGATAAAACCAGGATGGGTTTGGAAGAGTGCAGCTCACCGAGGATAGCCGGTATCCGGTAGGGTTCCATCACCAACTCCACTGATTTATAGGTTTGCGTAAGGGAAGTGCGGCCAAGCATAACACCATGGATCGGCAGACCGGTTTTTAAGGATACATTAAATGCCTCCTCTAACATCCCGCAGGAAGATTCGATCCAGATATTCTCTGATCCGATATGGAAGAAAGGGAGCGGAAGTATAGACTGGTATTTTGCAGGATCGATACTTTTTACCCAGGCATTTGCCGGTAAGATATTTCTATTATCGCTGAATTGCGGATTTTTGTTATTGAGTTGCCGGGCAATCATTTTGACGTTCACATGCGCCTCGGCAAATAGGATCAGCAAGGTTGCAGTCATAAGAATCCAGGGTACGATTTTTCGCTGTTTTGACTGGAAAAATCTCCAAACCGAGTAAACCGCCAGAATATTCATGGCATAATAAAAAACCCATGCAAACCTGCTGATAGCCCGGATTTGACGGGCCGGGCCAATATAATCCACCAGATCTTTCATCCCCAGAATGAATGGGATACCAAAAGAGTACAGCAGGATCAGGAAAGAGCTCCAGAACAGGTAAGTGAGAAAAAGGTTATTATCATACATTAAGCCCGAATGAAACCGGCTCCTGAACAGCCGGCCGGCTGATCTTCCGAAAAACATTGCACACCCCAGCGTAGCCACCATCCCGATATAGGCAAAACCTTCCCAATTAACATGATTATAGGTAATTATGTGATGGAGAAAAGATCCGTAGTGGCGATCGGCCGGAAGAAAAACACTTTCAGGATAGGCCCGGTAAAACAGAAATCCGAAAGGATACTTTGCACGATCGAAGGCATCGGATGAAAAATACATCAGCAACTGGATGATGATAACAGGCAAAACAAGCTGAATAATGACATGCGGCAACCAGGTTTTCCATTTGCCATATAAATCCGACCGTCCGATTCCGAAAAACACCCAGAAGATAAATATCAACAAAGCCAGGAAAGCCATATAATACATGTGGGTGGTGGCTGACCAAAGCACCAGCAAACACATGGCTATGCTGTATTTGAAAGCGGGCTTTTTGGAAAATTTAAGGAGCAGATATATCGCTGCAGGAATCACAAATACGTATGAAAGGGAAAAGTGACCACCGAGTCTGCCAACTTGTGGAGAAAGCATTGAAATTCCGATGCCGGCTGCCAGGCTCAGAACAGCCGGCAATCCAAGTTCGACCAATATCAGGTATATAAACAGGGCCGCAAGGGCAATGGCAAATAAGAGAATACCGTTCCAAACGGCAATTGAATAATTATAAAGATCCGGAAATACTTTACACAACTGCCGCATGGCTTCACTTAGCAACGGTTGATTATCGGTAAAAAAGACTGATTCTCCGTAAGGATAATTCATCCCTTCAAATCGAAGTGCAGTTGAATCATCTTTAATATGATACAAATAACAGTAATAAGATTTAAATCCGTCGCCGCCGCCATTGAACAGGGAGGTATTGAGCGATTTAACTACCGGGGCAAAATAAATGCAAATTAAGATGGCACTGATCAGCAGAGTTGCAATCCAGCCAATTTTAACTGATAAATGGCGGTTCATGTTATTTCTGATGTTCCCTAGTATTGTCCTTAATAAAAAACAATGGACGGTTCTTTGATTCATTATATATCCGGGCAATATATTCTCCGATAATACCCAGGCATAACAACTGAACACCACCGAGCAATACCACTACTGCAATCAGGGAGGTCCATCCGGGGGAGGTATGACCGGTGAGAAAGGCGATCAATGCATAAAAAATATATAGCAAACCAATTATGGTAGTGACGATTCCAAGATAGGCTGATATTCTCAGAGGCTTACTGGAGAAGGCAGCAATTCCGTCGAGACCGAGCCGCACCATCTTTTTCAGCGTGTAATTTGTTTGCCCCTGTTTACGGGGCGGAGCCACATAGGAAACGATCCCCTGCTTAAAACCCATCCAAACGACCAGGCCCCGGTTAAACCGGTCCTT
This sequence comes from Bacteroidia bacterium, assembly GCA_026391235.1. The sequence goes on from JAPLDV010000142.1 coordinate 7,519, forward strand.
CTCAGGAAAGGCAAGAAATGCGTCGAGAGCTTGGCGGGTAAACAATCGGAAATCGGCTGAACCGGGCTCCAGTTTTACATCGCTGAGGCGGTTGAGAATGGCATAAAACCCGGCCGATGACCATTTCTTGAACTTACCTGTTCCCAGGTGTTCAATCCGCTTGGTATTGACAATATCAAATCCCTCCGACTGCACCTCGATTAATCTGGGTATCAGTTCGGGCGGGTGCTGAAGATCGGCATCCAGAGTGATGATCAGATTCCCGCACGCTTCATTCAAACCTGCGATCAGGGCAATTTGCTGTCCAAAATTTCGGGAAAGGGAAATCCCGATGATCCGGGGATCTTCAATAGCAAATTGCCTGATTATTTGAAACGTATCGTCGCTGCTGCCGTCATCAACAAGAATAATTTCCCAGGATCTGCCGAGATTATTCAATGTATTCTTAAGCCTGATTAGCAACTCATTAATATTTCCAGCTTCATTCAACAATGGAATGACTAATGAAATTTCGGTTAGGTTCATGAAGTTTTGAATTGGACCAAAGGTAATTATTCACGATAATATTCGCTAAAGTCCACAAAAAATTGGTTTAACAACGGATCTTTGGATTGAAAAATATTACTTTTACGTATCCCCCATTTCTTTAATAAACATAAAATCCGTAGAGACGCATAATTGCGTCTTCCGCTTGACAACGGACAACGGACAACGGACAACCGACAACTGACAATGATGAAGTTAAGATCTGGCCTTTGGATGATTTTGGTGGCTGTAACCAGCTGTACCACTGACCTCGACCTTATCTTACCGGGCGATTCGCTGCCGGTTGTTTACTGCCTGCTGGATCCTGAGGATTCTATCCAGTATGTAAGGGTTGGCAGCACTTATGCAGTTTATCCGGGCAATACCAACTTCAAACCTGCTCAGGATAAGATTCTGATCGATGAGGAATTGGTTGTTTACCTGTCGGCAGAGTATACCGACCGTCGACAGGAAATATTTTATGGTAACCGTATCGAAACCATTCCCAAGGATACCGGCTGGTTCCCGGCATCGGTCAATCAAATTTACGCCATCCCCTGTATAATAAAGCCCGACATCAGGTATTCGCTGTATATCCTGTTTACCGGTACCAACCGGATCGTCCACGGGGCGACAGTCAGCCTTGGTTCTCTGTTTACCGTTATCGATCCTGAAATCGTTCCCGGCCGCGAAGCTACCCTGCTGCCCGGAATCGATTTTTATGTGCGGTTCAAACCAGTTGCTAATGGCTCCATTTTTCAGTCGACCATGACTTTCCGTTATGCTGAGATTAAGGCGGGGCAATGGAGCGACCAATCGTTGATATTGCCACAAAGATTTGTTTATGAAAATGATTCCACGATCAATTATGCCGAGCAAAGGATATCCGGCGAACGTTTTCTTATCGATGTTTCCAGGACCCTTAAATCCGATCCGGATATCCGCAGGGTTCCGCTGGGGCTCGATTTTCATATTTCCTGCGGAGGAGATGATCTGGCACTTAAAATAAACGCTGAAAACAATACTCTATCTTTCTCGATCCTCGAAGTCAACAGCTTCGACAATGCCTTCGGTGTATTCTCTTGTCTGACACATAGTTATGTCTATGATGTACCATTATCCCGCTTTACCATTGATACCCTGGCCCTCGGTCCGCTCACACGTAACCTGGGATTCATGACTGCTCAACAGATTGATTCACTGCATTATGAACAGCACTAGCATTCGACTTGTATGTATTCTGATGATTGCCGCGATTTTGTCATGTGATAAAATCTGGCCCGGAGGTGATGAACCGTTGATCACCGATATCAAACCGATGGGAATACTCGATATGGCTTTCGTTTACCGGGTACAGGGCATTCCATCGAAACGATTAAAGAAAGTCAAACTGTGCCTGGCCTATACGGCTGATAACCTGTATAGTGGAATATTCTTCGTTCAGGCTAATGTATCTCAAGCCGTTACGCATTACCGGTTCGATCTGCCTCCTGGTGAATACTTTTATTATGCCACTGTGATCTGCCTATGTGAAGCGGATTCATGCAAATATGCCGGATTTCCGGGTCAGAACGGACTGATTGCCGCAGGAGGCAAGGTGACCGTGGAAGATGGGAAGATCAACAATTTTACGACTAATTTTCATTAAACGTGTTTCGATCTACCTCACCCCCTTCCCTCTCCCGCGCTCGTTCCGCTTGGGCTCCACTCATGGGAAGGGGACGCTCCGGCGAAACCGAGTGCAGCGGAAGGGGACCCCGGCCTTCGCCGGGGTGACAAGTACTCAAGGGTAAAATGATAATTGATAACTGACAACACATGACCTTAAAATCCGGACTTTGGGTGATTTCTCTGGCAGCTTTCCTGCTCCCATCCTGCAAAAAGGAGGGTCAGGTTCTGCCACCTGTCATAAATGCTCATCTGTCACCGGCAGCCGGAAACACTACTCAGACGTTCACTTTCGATCTGACCCGGTCGGAGAGCCGGACAGGCAAAGGATCAAAGGTGTTTACCCGATGGGATTGGGACGGTGATGGAAATTGGGATACGCCGTTTACCCGGCTATTGGTATATGAACATCGCTATTATGCACCCGGCACCTGGAAACCGCATCTGGAAATGTCGAATCTCGTTGGAGCCACTGATACCCTAAGCTTTACCATACCAGTTGCCCGCGGCTATTCCCCGCCTAAACCTGCTTTGACGGTCACACCTGCCCAGGGACATGTTTTTACCAGGTTCCTGCTGGATGCCTCAGCCTCTCGCGATGATGAAGATTCGCTTAATCAGCTCAGTTTCAGGTGGGATTTTGATGGCGACGGCCAGTGGGATACCAACTTCGGGGATTCGGTTAAAATATTTCATCTTTATCCCGAGACCGGCTTTTTTGAACCGAATATGCAGGTAAGGGACCCGTCGGGATTAATTACCGCAGGCCGATCACAGGTTAAAGTAACGATGGAAGATCCACGCCTGATTGCCAGTTTCCGGTGCATACCAGATTCAGTGACAGACAATGCTCCGATTATCATGGATGCTTCGGCCTCCACCGACCCTGATAATCCTGATAAACCTTTGCAGTACCGGTGGGACTGGGACGATAACCAGGTGTGGGATACCGAATGGCTTTCGGATCCTCAAACCGAGCACATCTTTCAGCAGGAATATATTCACTTTGTCCGGCTTCAGATCAGGAGTTTTCGGGGACTGACGAACGACACGGTTCAGAGGCTCCGGGTATATCATAAAAACCGGGAGCCTCGCGCATCTTTTGCGGTGAGCACTCTTGCGGGCAATATCAAAACCCTGTTCCGGTTTGATTGCTGGTCGACCCGTGATTTTGAGTCGGCACCCTCTGACATGTTCTACCGGTGGGATTTTGATGGGGATGGACAATGGGACACCAATTTTTCAAGTTCGATTATTACCATGCACCAGTATGATAATCCCGGTATATATGAAACGATGCTCCAGGTGCAGGATCCGCATGGGGGCCTGGGTACCTGCTCAAAAGTGATCCGTATTAGCACCGGAACTAACCAAACCGGCATTTACAATGATACGCGCGGAGAATTGTATGAATCATACGGTACCGTTTTAATCGGTGAGCAGTGGTGGTTTACACGAAATATGAGTATCCATGACACTACGCGACATTATCAATTTTACTATAATTATGATTGGAAGCTCTATTTAGATTATGGAAACCTGTACCTGCAACGCTACTATGTCTCTAACTTCCTGGCTAATATCTGTCCGTCCGGGTGGAGAGTTTCATCGCGCGAAGACTGGAACAAACTCTTCTCGAATTATCCGGCAGATCAACTTTATGAAGCCCTGATGCCCGGAGGTGTATCCGACTTTTCAGCCGTTTTAGGAGGCATGGGCATCGGAAGTAGTGTGGGAGATTCCCAATATCAGGGACTTGACCGGTTTGGATATTACTGGACAACCACTAAACCGCAGGGTGCTTCATCACCAAGCACTTGGATTATTACCTTTGATAAAACAAAACGGCAGGTGCTGAATGGGTACTATGATCAAACATTAAAACAATATTCGGTACGATGCGTGAAGGATGCGGAGTAGAAGAACGTGACGCGTGAAGCGTGAAGCGTGAAGCGTGAAGCGGAAGCGTGAGGGGGGGAACCCAGTGTAGCGTGAGGGGACCCCGGCCTTCGCCGGGGTGACAAGTGCTCCTGGGGAAGATTACAACTGATAACTGACAACATATGAACATAAAACCCTGGCTTTTAGCGATTATCCTGGCGGCTTTCCTGGTTGCCGCCTGCAACCGGGAAGAAGTACCCGATAATAACAGCGGTATCGAAGCAAAACCGATTGGGACATTGCAGGTGCTCTTTAAAATTTCACACCCCTGGATACCGGTTAACCGTATCGTCAGGGCTGAGCTGCACGTGGCAAAGGATGCCATTGAGATTTATAAGGGAAATTTTATCCAGTCGGCCAACGTTACCAGCTTCCAGGATACCTATTTCTTTTACCTCGAGCCGGGAACTTATTATTATGAGGCAGCAATCGCCTGCATCTGCGGGGGCGACAGCTGCTCGGCCGGCGGCTTCCCGGGAAATAAGTGGGGAACCAAGCATACCATGGGAAAATTTAATATCGAGGAAGATAAAGTCGTACAGGTAATTCCACTGTTTCAATGAGAGGTACACTTGTCACTGCCCTTGCCTGTATTCTGGTTTTCTCCGGATGTGAAACCGATATTGAGGTTGTTAATCCAGCCGATCCTACACCGGTGGTTTTCTGTATCCTCAACCAGGACAGCACGGCCCAATACCTGAGGCTTTCGAGGTCGTACCTAACTCAAAATGCCTCTATTCCGCCCGACGAACCGGATAGTATCCTTTTTGCACGCGCAACGAAAGTGGCGGTTGAGGAAATCATAGGAGGCAAAGTTACACGAAGCGCCTTTTTTACCCCAGTTGATGTTACCAAAGACAGCGGATTTTTTCCACGGCAGGAACACTGGGTTTACCGGGCCTATTTCACCGTAAAACCTGAAACAGACTACCGTCTGATCATATACGTTGATGAATATGACAAGATCATCTATTCATCGTGTTTCACAGTAGGTGATTTCGACATCGTTAATCCGCTGTATCCGGAGGTCAGATACATCCACATGCTGCCTGATCATAATTTGTTGTTCTACTGGACCAAAAGTCTCAATGCTGCTATTTACCAGCTCGGTTTCGTGATGCATTACCTGGAAATGAAAGATGATCTGTCAACGGAAAAGGAGATTCTAATCCCGTTGAAATCAATCTTTTACCTGGTAACTGCCGAAAACCTTTTTTCCTTTCCGATAAACAGCGCTAATTTTTATGGTTATCTGGCGGAGGTACTTCCGGTTGATCCGTTGGTTTTACGTAAATGCCTGACGATATCAGCGGAGGTGAAGAGCTCGGATATTATATGAGCCTCCAGGAGGTGGGGCAAACATTCAGCCTGATAGACTACACAAATATCACTAACGGGATTGGCATATTTTCATCGAAGGTGCTTCGGAGAGTCAACGGATTCAGGCTGACAGAGCAGTCGGTCGATTCGCTGGCGTACGGGCACGCGACCAGGCAGTTGAATTTTGTAGATCGGACGGGGACGAGGGACGGGAGGTGACCATCCCCGCCCCCGCCTTCGCGAGGGCAGGCCTTTCGCGGGGATGACAGAGAAGGGGACGGTACAGGTTTTGGAATTTGTGGTTTGGAGTTTATTTGTTGTTTGTTATTTGTTATTTGTTGTTTGTTATTTAACTATGAGAGGTTTACAATATATTGTGCTGATTGTTGTGATTGTTGCCAGTCAGGGTTGTGAAAAAAACCGTGAACCGGCAGGGGTGCAGCCGGTGGCATTCTTTAAGATGAGTCCTGAGACGGGGAATACCACAACTATTTTCCGGTTTAATGCAGATTCGGTGATTGGCCAGGGTACACGGGATAATCCGGTTTTTGTGAGGTGGGATTGGGATTCGGACGGTATCTGGGACCTTATGTATTCGACCGGCGGAGAGATCACGCATCGCTTTTATAAACCCGGCAGTTACCGGATAATCATGGAAGCCTCAACCATCGCAGGGAAGCGTGATACCATGATTACCTTGATAGAAGTACCAAGAGGATACTCTCCGCCAAGGGCCGCGTTCAGCATGAATCCGGACTCAGCAAATATTACCACGGAATTCACTTTTGATGCGAGTTTATCGAAAGACGATGAGGATTCCCTCGATCAGCTGGAATTCAGGTGGGATTTCACCGGCGACCAGTCGTGGGACACCGAATTTTCCCGGAATCCGGTAATAAGCCATAGGTATCCTAATGACTCCCTTTACCCGGTGAGGCTGGAGGTAAGGGATCCGCAGCAGATGACATCAGTGAAAACAGATACCCTGATTGTCACACGTTTGAACGACAGGATCGTCCCGGTGGTAACCCATGAATGCTGGCCCTGCACGATCGAGGATACGGTAAAGTTTGATGCCAGCGGGAGCTTTTATCAGGATAGACCGGGTGCCAGCCTGCTTTTTTCCTGGGATATACGGAGTGATAATCTCTGGGAAGCAACTCTTAACAGCAGCCCGTATTTTAATAAGGTCATCGGTCATGATGGTACTACAAAAGTCCGGGTGCGGGTTACTGATGATCAGGGACTCTATATGGATTTTATCGATTCCGTTGAATTATTTCCTCTGAACTCCCCGCCGGTGACCAGACTCGTTATCGGCAACCGGATCGGCAATACCGGATCAAGATTTTTACTGCATGTCAGGGGGTCAAGTGACCGGGACAACAGTTACATGGATCTGGTGGCTCACTGGGATATCGATAACGATGGTATCTGGGAGCCGGAATATGACGGAATGTACGAGATATGGCTCACCTTTCCTGCCCCGGGCAAATATCCGGTAACGGCGATGATGACCGATCCGAAGAATAAATCAAGTATGGATACGGATACCGTTTGGGTGGTGGCAGGGAACCACGAAACCGGCATTCTTGAAGACAAGAGGGGAGGTTCCCTGCCAACCTATTACGGTACCGTCAAGATCGGCAACCGGTGGTGGATGCAAGCAAATTTGAATTATTATCCCAACAGTAAAGGTGCCGATTGGCATAGCGGTTGTTACAACAATGATTCCAGGATGCAGGAAAGGTATGGGGCACTATATCCTCATTTAGCGACCTATTCCAATAATCCAACTGCATGCCCCACAGGATGGCATGTCCCAACGCTGGTGGAGTGGCAGCAGCTGATGGCTGATCTGGGACCCGACGCCACGGTGGAACGCCTGATGGAAGGCGGACTCAGCGAAATGCATGTACTTCTTGCAGGGCAGAAGGATTATAGCTCAAATTCTCCCTATAGTAAAGACAGGTTCTCTGGACTTGGACAGATGGCCAATTTCTGGACATCTGCGGTCACTCTAACCGGGCAGGCCCATGCATGGTACATCGATCCCATCCGTAAGCAGAATAAGGCAGTAATAGTGGGGAAGAGTTACTGGTTCCCGATACGGTGCATCAAGGATGAATAACCGCTTTGACGATTTCGAATGATTCGTCGGATGCACCGCTCATCGCTGCAATCACCGTTTCCGGCATGCCGGCCGACATTGCTGAGGTATCGAGCAGTGCCACATAGGCTTTTCCATCCTCCTTTTCGTATACTGAAATCCTGCACGGCATCATGATGGAAAAAATCCGTTCATGGTTCCGCTCGAGGATCTGGCCTGAGAAGGCAGGTTTGCAAATCTCAATAACCTGTACCGGCCTCACTTCTTTGCTGGATTTGGCAAGTGATTGCTGAAGGTTGTGAGTGGCAGGATTCTGCCAGCCCCTGCTAACGGCTGTTTCGATTATCTTTTCAACGGTGGTTGATACATCGAATGGGCTTGCCTGCTCAATGATGAATTGGTTTGAGTTCATATGCATCGTCAGGTTGGTTATTGTCAGTTAACGGTTGACGAATGGTTGTCAAGTTAACGGATTAAGGTTATTTAAAACTGTATAGCTTTTTCAAAGGTACGATTTTTTGAAGAAAGGTACAAACGCAAAGACCGCCTCAAGGGAAGGAGGAAGGTAAAAGGTTGAGAGCCGAAGTATGTGCCATACGACCCTAAGCCTAATAACCCCAACAATTTTAGCAAACAGTGCTTTTTTTTCGATCCACCTCACCCCTCGGCCCCCTCTCCCGTGAGTACAGCGTTAGCGGAACGAGCGCGGGAGAGGGGGCCGGGGGTGAGGTGGATCACCAGGCAAGCGCCTGAGAGTCCTTCTATAGGACACTTTTATCCTGCAATCGACTTTGTTGTATATGGTTGACAATGAGCATATTTTAAAGAGGTTACCTGAAAGATACCAATTTATAATTCCAAAGTCCGAAGTGAGAGATCCAGGCACCGATCTTAACATTTTAGTAACACCCGCTTAACCCCTGCTTCACATTCATGCTCTTTTTTTGTATCGGATTAATAAGATCCGTTCATCAAAAGAAATTGAATATGAAATCAATTAAATCTACACTTGTTTTATTGGTGCTCCTGACCGCTCCTTTTGCTGCCGCCAGGATCAACGCACAGGTTCTTGAATCAGCAAAACCGGATACCGTTTATCCGATTATTGAAAAATTACAGTCGGATGTTGCGCTGCTCAGCCGTCTGAAAATAACCGGGTATATCCAGGCACAGTTCCAGAAAGCTGATACTGCCGGGATTGAATCGTTTGCCGGTAGCAATTTTCCGGCCAATATCGACAACCGTTTTGCAGTTCGTCGTGGTCGTTTTAAACTGACTTACGATTATGCATTTTCACAATACGTTCTGCAGGTTGATGTCACCGAAAAAGGCGTAGGCATTAAAGATGCTTATGTAAGTTTTACGGATCCATGGCTGAATTGCTTTGCAGTTACCGCCGGAGTCATGGACCGTCCGTTCGGTTACGAAATATCCTATTCATCGAGTTCGCGGGAAAGTCCGGAACGCACGAGAATGTATCAGACCCTTTTCCCGGGCGAACGCGATTTAGGTGCCAAGCTTACTTTCCAGCCCCCGAAAACATCAAGATTCAACTTCATCAAGTTAGATGCAGGTTTGTATAATGGTATTGGTCCCAATGCCATTGATTTCGACGGTTTTAAAGATTTTATCGGTCACCTGATGGTCAATAAGGCCAGCAAAAACGAAAAAATTAAAGTTGGCCTCGGTGTTTCCTATTATAATGGCGGATGGAGAGAGGGAACCAAATATGTGTACAACATGAGTGATGTCGCACTCTCCGCAGGTGGTAATGTAATGGCATTCGCTGTTGACTCGATAAGTCACAAGGTTGGAGATAAAGTTCGCAGGGCATATTACGGTGCCGATGCACAGGTTTCCTTCGACTTTCCTTTTGGGCTCACAACTCTCCGCGGTGAATACATCACCGGTACCCAGCCGGGAGTTGCAGCCAGCTCTTCGAGTCCTGCTGCTCAACCAGGCGATGCTTACATCCGCAAGTTTGACGGTGCTTATTTTTACTGGGTACAGAACATCTTCCAGTCCAGGTTTCAAACTGTCGTAAAATACGACTGGTATGATCCCAATACTGACATAGCGGGCAATGAAATCGGTGCAAAAGTTGCCGGTAAAAACAAAGCCACCAACGCCACTGATATTAAATACTCAACACTTGGTCTGGGTTTGGTTTACAAGTGGAACAGCCAGGTGAAAATCACTGCTTACTACGATATGGTTAATAACGAAACCACCACTGCGATTAAAAATGGCAGCACACTGAAAGACCTATCAGCCAACCGGCTTGACAATGTATTTACCCTGCGTGTGCAATATAAATTCTAAAAAATAAAAAAAATGAAAATTAATAGTTTGAAAATCATGGCCCTGACATTGATGATTCCTTCGATGATGCAGGCACAGTCATTCAAAATCAAAGGCAGCGACACTTGTCTGCCACTATCGCAGGCTGAAGCTGAAGCCTATATGAAAAAAGACCCGAAAGCCTCGATCGCCGTAACCGGCGGAGGATCCGGTGTTGGGCTGGCAGCAATTATCAGCGGCACTACAGATATCGCCCAGTCATCAAGAGCTATGAAAATGGATGAGAAGCTGAAAATGCAGGAAGCCGGCAAAGCATTCAAAGAGGTAATCATTGCTTATGATGCATTGGCAGTTATAGTTAATCCGACGAATCCCGTAAACCAGCTCACAAGGGAACAACTGGAAGGAATTTTCACCGGAAAAATTACAAACTGGAAAGAAGTGGGCGGCGAAGATGCAAAGATCGTTGCTTACTCAAGGGAAACCAGCTCCGGCACCTATGAATTCTTCAAAACCCATGTGCTGAATAATAAAAATTTTAGCTCCGGTGCATTGCTGATGCCCGCGACCGGTGCTATTGTTCAGTCGGTTAGTCAAACTAAAGGTGCAATCGGTTATGTTGGATTAGCGTATGTTGACAAAGCCGTAAAAGCTCTCAAAGTTTCTTACGATAAAGGCAAAACCTATGTTGTTCCGTCGGTAGTTACCGCAATGGATAAAACCTATCCGGTTACTCGGCCTCTATACTATTATTACCTGGCCAGCATCGAAAAAACGGTTTCGCCTTATGTAAATTACATTCTGTCTCCGGAAGGTCAAAAGATCGTATTGGAAACCGGTTATGTACCGCTGAAAAAATAGCAGTCCACCTGAAAGCCAATGAAATCGATCAGACGGATTCTTGAAAAGATAACGCACGGAGTATTGTTCACCAGCAGCATGGTTACCAGCGTAACCGTGTTGCTGGTTGTTTTATTCCTGTTCAGGGAAGGAATCGGTTTGTTCAACCAGACCTCAGTGGAGAATCATTATGTTGTGGTGGTGAATTCGGCCAATACGGTTAAACAACTTACTTCGAAGCAGGTTAAGGACATTTTCAACCAGGACATCATCAACTGGAAAGATGTTGGCGGTAACGATGCGGAAATCGATATAAAATCAGGGGATGGCCTCGCAGCGCTGTTTACTGATGAGGAGCTCGGACCCGATTATAAAAACCTCCCGGATCTTATCGAAAAGTATGTTGAGAGTAATCCGAATGTAGTCGCTTATTTCCCCGACGTTTATTTAAAAAAAGATTTCAAGGGCAAGCTCATCCCGCTTAAAAAGGTATCGGTCAAAGAGTTCCTTACAACCAGTGAATGGTATCCAACTTCGCAGCCTGCTGCTGTATACGGCGCCTGGCCATTGATTCTCGGCACTCTCTGGGTAAGTCTGGGCGCAATCCTGCTTGCATTGCCGATCGGATTAATTACAGCGATATACATGGCCGAAGTGGCCGGACAACGTTTCCGGAATATCCTTAAACCCGTAGTAGAATTATTATCCGGAATTCCCTCGGTGGTATATGGATTTTTTGGATTGGTTGTACTGGTTCCCCTGATCCAGAAATTCTTCAATCTTGATGTGGGAGAGACCGCACTGGCTGGGAGCATTATTCTGGCAATCATGTCATTACCCACAATCATCACGATTGCCGAGGATGCCATCCGCACCACTCCAAGAGCCTTAAAAGAGGCCAGTCTGGCTTTGGGTGCATCCCATTGGCAAACACTGGTTCGTGTAACCATTCCATTTGCAAAATCGGGCATTATTGCCGCTGTGATTCTCGGAATCGGCCGGGCAGTAGGTGAAACGATGGCCGTTCTGATGGTAACGGGAAATGCATCGGTAGTTCCGCATTCTTTTCTCGAACCGGTGAGAACCATACCGGCAACTATCGCTGCAGAACTGGGTGAGGCACCATTCGGAGGCACCCATTTCAAGGCTCTGTTCGCTTTGGGGATCATTCTGTTTATCATGACTTTCATCTTTAATATGCTGGTTGAAACGGTTAAAACCAGGAAGATATGACCCGGAAACAGTTTAAACAGCGCATCGCCTTCAATTTTTTCAGGATAGTCAGCCTGATGGTGGTTGCCATACTGTTTGTGATCCTGGGGTTCATCATTCTTAAGGGAATCCATGTGATCAACTGGGAGTTTCTGACTGCAATGCCGAAAGACGGTATGACCGGCGGGGGTATCTACCCTGCAATTATCGGCACACTTTGCCTGATCGCCGGAAGCATGGCATTTGCCTTTCCGGTAGGAGTGCTTTCGGCCATCTACATGAATGAATATCTGAAAGAATCGTTCCTGAAAAAATTCATCCGCACCATGACCAATAACCTGGCGGGTATTCCATCGATAGTATTTGGCTTGTTCGGAATGGCGCTTTTCGTGAATACGCTGAAATTTGGGGATTCCATTATCGCCGGTTCACTCACTCTGGGATTGATGGTGCTGCCGGTAATCATCCGCACCACCGAAGAGGCATTGAAATCGGTAGACGATACACTAAGGATCGGCAGTTATGCTCTGGGCGCCACACGTTTGCAGACGATCCGCAGGGTAGTATTGCCGGTCGCATTTCCGAATATCCTTACCGGGTTGATTCTTTCGATCGGCCGGGTTTCCGGTGAAACCGCACCCATTTTATTCACGGTTGCGGCCTATTTCCTTCCCAAACTGCCGAGTGGCATTTTCGACCAGGTGATGGCCCTCCCCTACCACCTCTATGTACTCACCACAAGCGGCACCAATGTTGAGGAATCCAGGCCGATGGCCTACGGAACGGCATTTGTGCTGATAATGATCGTACTCATACTGAACCTGTTGGCGAACCTGATCCGCAGGATTGCCGGGAAAAAAACCAAGATGAACCGAGATGTCTGATTATAAGGTAGAAGTAAAAAATCTGGATCTCTTTTACGGTGATTTCCAGGCGCTGAAAAAAATCAATTTTACGGCTCAGGCCAATACTGTATCTGCCTT
>JAPLDV010000030.1 GCA_026391235.1 Bacteroidia bacterium
ACCATCAGAAGAAAGCCAATTGTTATAAGTATCCACGACAGCGCGTATTTTGTAACACTGAACAATTTAAGTGCTATCCCTGCGGCTATCAACTGCAAAATAATTGAGAAGGCGAGGAGTATTTTCAGCATGGCGAATCGGTTTGGTGGTCCAAAGGTAATGAGATTCGAACAGAGAATTCTGAATTTTGAAGTTAATGTATAAAGCCGTTCGCCAAAGCACTTGTCATCCCGGCGAAAGCCGGGACCCCGTCCAGCTACTCCGAATCCTGCAAAATTTTCAATTGGACCCTATAATCTGCCTAACTTTAAACCGAATTCGTAACTTTGCCTAAACTGAAATTGCAATGAAAAGGTATACCCTCCTGATTTCCTGCCTGGCGGCTTGCGTTATTTTTTGGCAATCCTGCTCTAAAGAAAACCAGCCTCCGGTCGCTCGATTTAGTATCACTCCTGTCACCGGAAATGATAAAACGACTTTCGAAATGGATGGTTCGGCCACTGATGATCCCAACGATGACGCAGGATTGCTGTTGGTCACCTGGGATTGGGAAGGAGATGGGGTTTTTGACACGCAATATGCATCCCAAAAAATAGTTTCGCATAAGTATTCCAAATTCGGAGACTATAACGTCACGATGGTGGCGAAGGATCCGCGCGGACTGAGTGACACCTTGGTGGTTCCACTTGTTGTCAGCAGTTCAAATCTCCCGCCGGAGGTGCCATTTAATCCCGAGCCGACTGAAGGAGAGGTTATCCTGAGAGTTAATCCCTGGATGAAGTGGGGCAGCAGCGATCCCGACGGGGACCGGATGTCGTTTACCTGTTACTTCGGAAAAACCAATCCACCGGCCCAGTTTATTGCCAAGCAGTCCGTCGCTACTTTTAACCCGGGCAAACTCGAATATGGTACCACCTATTATTGGAGAATCAAGGTTCAGGATAACAAAGGGAATACCACTGAAGGTCCAGTGTGGAGCTTCTCGACTTACGACCTTCATTTCCAAACCATCACGGATACGCGCGATGGGCAGACTTATCAGACCATTCAGATGGGGAACGCCTGGTGGATGGCTGAAAACCTGCGGTATGATGCCGGGGAAGGAAGTTACTGTTATGAAGATAATGCCGCGCGTTGTCAGATTTACGGAAAATTATACACCTGGGATGCAGCCATGAGGTCGTGCCCCGAAGGCTGGCACCTGCCATCCCTAATGGAATTCGAAACCATGATCAACGCTGTCGGAGGACCGGAAATTGCCGGTGGTAAATTAAAGGATTATGAGCAACTGATATGGAAAGAGGTCAACGTGGGAGCAACCAATGAAGTGGGATTCGGTGCCTTGCCGGCAGGTCGCAGGTATGACTCCGGTCTGTTTGCCGGTATTGGCTATTACGCACAATTCTTCTCGTCGACCGAATATAACAGCCGGGAAGCCTATAACATGACAATCGGTTACGATTATGCCAATGTCTTTATTTACAATTACAAGAAGATTTATGCGATATCGGTGCGGTGTGTGAAGAATTGATAGTCAATCTTCCGACATTTCCTTCATCATTTCACGATATTTTGAGAAAACCCGTGCCCGGCTAACGCACCCAATGTATTTGCCCTGATCCAGTACAACCAGAATATATTTTCCCGACGCCTGGATCTTTTGTACAATCTGCTCGACAGTATCGCTTACTTCAACAAGATATTCAGGAGTATACATCAGGTCTTTACATATAATAGTCTCGTACTGATCTGTTTTAAACATTACCGGCCGTAATCGCTCCATAATGATCAGCCCAAGAAATGTTCCGGATTCATCAAGCACTGGGAACACGTTCCGTATGGATTGGGCTACAACCTGCACCAGCTCGCCAAGGGTTTGACCAGGCGACACCGGTTGGATATCATGTTCGATCAATCCCCTGATATTCATCCGGGTAAGAGCCGCTTTATCTTTATTATGAGTGATCAGCTCTCCACGTTTGGCCAACCGGCCGGTGTAAACCGAATGGGGTTCCACCAGGTGTGCTGTAATATACGAGATCGCCACCGTAAGCATCAGCGGAATGATCAGGAGGTATCCTCCGGTGATCTCAGCAATCAGGAACATGGCTGTCAGGGGCGACCGCATCACACCTGACATAACGCCCGCCATGCCGACCAGGGTGAAGTGGGTTTCCGACACATTAATCATACCCATTGTGTTCAGCAATCGCGCCAGAAAAAAACCGCTTAACCCACCCAGAAACAGGCTTGGGGCAAAAACTCCCCCAACCCCTCCGGCACCTGTGGTTACTCCGGTTGCTATTACCTTGAGCAGGATCGTCCCGAGGATGGCTCCGAGGAAAATCCATGGTTCATGAATTTTATCGAACCACAAGCTGTTGGCAAATATCTCCCCGGGGTTTTCCATCAGGAGGCTGTGCAAAGCATTATATCCTTCACCATATAGCGGAGGAAACAGAACAATCAGCATAGCCAGTGCAGTCCCCCCAATCAACCACCTTGCCCAAACAGACTGTATGGTACCCATTTTCCCTTCCACCCACCTCAATCCCTGCGAAAAATAGATGGATATGACCCCGGTAAAAACACCAAGTATCAGAAAAGCAGGTAATTCCGATACCGTGAAGATATCTGCCAGTGAGTAGGAAAACAATCCGGCATCGCCCATCAGCAGCCAGGCAACCGAGGTTGCCGTTACTGCGGCAATCATGAGCGGCAGCAGCGAAGCCATCGTGAGATCAAGCATCAATACCTCAAGCGCGAAAAGTACTCCGGCTATCGGTGCCTTAAAAATGCCAGCCACAGCCCCGGTGGCCCCACAAGCCACCAAAAGGGTGACCGATTTGTAATTCAGATGAAAACGCTGACCGAGCCAGGAACCAACCGCCGATCCCGTAAGTACGGCCGGGGCTTCTAACCCGACAGATCCCCCGAAACCGACTGTCAGTGTACTGGCAACCATTGAGGTATACATGTTATGCCTTCTGAGCAAACTATTCTTTTTACTGATGGCATATAGTATTTTACTGATTCCGTGGGAAATAGAATCTTTAACCAGAAATTTTACATAGAGAACCGTGAGAAATAAGCCAACAACCGGATACAGGAGAAACATCCAGTTTGCCTCTGAAATCCGGAAACCGCTGGTCAGAAAAACATTTGTATAATGTACCGCATTCTTTAAAATCACCGCGGCTAATCCGCTGATCAACCCAATAAAAATGGCAAGAATAAAAATTAATTGCCGGCTGGTTAGTTTGACCGATAAAATACTGAATAGTTCCTTTTTCATTGTCTTACTGCCTACTGCCTACTGCCTACTGCCTACTGCCTACTGCCTACTGCCTACTGCCTACTGCCCACTGCCGACAGCTTTAATCCTCGCTCCACTTCTTAAGCAATTGCCGGTATGATGAAAACAACCGGGCCCTGGAGATAAAGCCAACGTACTGGCCATTTGCAAGTACCGGTATGTTAAAATCGCTTGACTGATGAAATTTATGGGTAACATCCTCCATGCTTTCTCCCGGTGAAATGAAAACGGGGGACTTAGCCATCAGATTGCGGATAAAAACCGTTTCATACAATTCCGTTTTAAACATAATTTCACGTACATTGTCCATATTCAAAGCACCGTAATAATTATTCTCATCATCCACAACCGGATAAATATTGCGCTTCGAAACAGCAATCACCTTAATCAGATCACCAAGGGTAGCATCCAGCTTAATTGGTGAAAAATTGGTTTCGATCAGCTTATCAACCTTCATCAGCGATAACACAATTTTGTCCTTATCCTGGGTGAAAAGCTGCTTGCGGCGCGCCAGCTGCATATGATAAAAGGAGACAGGCTGAAAAAAACGAATTGTGATGTAGGACATGCCTGCAGTGATCATTAACGGCACAATCAGATTGTACGCCAAAGTGATTTCGGCCATCAGAAAAATGGCGGTCAGAGGAGCGTGCAATACACCGGCTATCATCCCCGACATTCCTACCAATGCAAACAATACCAATGAAATATCGGTATCAAAAAAATAATTGAACACAGAGCCGAATAACAATCCGGACGCCATACCGGTAAAAAGGCTTGGTGCTATGATTCCGCCAATACCTCCGGCCCCGATGGTCAGAGCAGTTGCCACAACATTCATAAGCACCAGTAAGGCCAGTATCAGAATGGTGGTCCCCGCCTCTCCCGAGAAAGTATAATATCCGGATTTATCAAAAATGAAGCCCAGGTCGCCATTTAATGCCCGGTTGATCGAATCATATCCTTCGCCGTACAGACTTGGAAACAGAAATATTACCAATCCTAATAAACCTGCAGCAACGAACCACCGGGTCCATTTCGACCGTATCATTTTAAAAAGATCATCCACCCCGATGATAACTTTGGTGAAATAGAGCGAAACCAAGCCGGTGAATGCTCCGAGCAGGATAAAAAGAGGCACCTCTTTAAGTTGGAAAACCTCGGTGATTTTCAGTGAAATCAGCACATCCTGCTGCAGAAACAGATAGGAGGTCAGAGTTGCGCTAACTGACGCAAGCAATAATGGAACCAGGGATGAGAGGGTCAGATCGAGCATCAATACCTCTATGGTGAAAATTATAGCTGCGATCGGAGCTTTGAAAAGGGCTGCAAGCGCGCCGGTTACTGCACAGCCAATCAGCAGGATAATCTGGCGGTAATTCAGGTGCAGCAACTGCCCCAGGTTAGAACCAATTGCACCGCCGGTCAGCACAGCCGGCCCCTCTAAACCTATGGAACCCCCAAAACCTGCCGTTAGTGTGCTGGTAAAAGCTGAAGAAAACATGTGGTGGGGCTTGACTGCACCTTTGGTTCCTGAAATGGCATGTAGAATCACCGGTATACCCATACCGATCCTTACCTTCAAAACATAATGAACCAACAATACAACCAGTGCGATACCCACTGCCGGATATACAAAGAACCAATAGTTATGCATTTCCGCTGAGAAACCATGGGTAAGAAAGGTCCTGATATGGTAAACGGCATTCTTCATGATTACCGCAGCCAGGCCCGATAATAAGCCAATTATGACAGCAACAATCAGAACAAAATTCCGGTTTGAAATATTCCGGATTCTCCAGCGTAAAAGTCTAACCAGCAGATTATATCGTTTCTTGCCTTTTGAACTCATGCCTATATCATGAAAGGGTTAAAGTTAACCGATGTGAATATAGGTTAAATCAACCACAGTAGAAGGTGAGGTAACAAAAACCCCCAGGCTGAAGCCCGGGGTTATTCAGACAGCCTGAAACAAAGCGATATGACACAGGGGCTGGGTCAAAATGCCCCAGGCTGAAGAGGCTGTGTAAAAATATGAAACCTGTTTTAGTTATCAGGGGGTGCTTTTATATGTTGCCCCCGGCTTCAGCCGGGGGATTGTTAATAATACCATCATGAATCCCCCTCCAGATTCCGCAGGAATCCCTATCTTTAGCGGTCTAAATATTTAGTAATTCATTGTTATGAAAAGGGATACATCAATTTTCGATCTCATCGTAAAAGAGCAGGAAAGGCAGAAGAACGGAATTGAACTGATTGCCTCGGAAAACTTTGTAAGCGAGCAGGTACTCGAGGCCATGGGCTCGGTACTGACCAATAAATATGCCGAAGGATATCCCGGGCACCGGTATTATGGCGGTTGTGAAGTAGTTGACGAAACCGAGCAGCTGGCCATCGACAGGCTTAAGCAGCTGTATGATGCCGAATATGCCAATGTCCAGCCCCACTCGGGCGCCCAGGCCAATATGGCGGTTTTCCTGACGGTGCTCAAGCCCGGTGATACCTTCATGGGGCTCGACCTTTCGCACGGCGGGCATCTTTCGCACGGTTCTCCGGTGAACAGTTCAGGGATCCTCTATCGTCCGGTAGCTTATGGTGTGAAAGAAGAAACCGGCCGGGTTGACTATGAGATGATGGAAGAAGTTGCCTGGCGGGAAAAACCAAAAATGATCATTGCTGGCGCATCAGCATACTCCAGGGAATGGGATTATGAAAGGATGCGTGCCATTGCCGATCAGATCGGCGCTATCCTGATGGTTGACATGGCACATCCAGCCGGATTGATCGCAGCCGGTTTGCTGAACAATCCCGCGAAATATGCCCATGTGGTAACCTCCACCACTCATAAAACCCTTCGGGGCCCGCGGGGCGGTATCATCCTGATTGGCAAGGATTTTGATAATCCATGGGGGATTGCCACAAAAAAAGGTGAAGTCCGCAGGATGTCGTCCCTGATTGATTCAGCGGTATTTCCCGGGATTCAGGGCGGCCCGCTCGAGCATATCATTGCCGCCAAGGCTGTTGCATTTTTCGAAGCATTAACTCCGGAATTCAAGGTCTATCAGCAGCAGGTTAAGAAAAATGCCGCTGTAATGGCTGAAGCATTTATGAATAAAGGATATAAGGTAATCTCAGGAGGTACCGACAATCACAGCATGCTTATCGACCTGCGAACGAAAGTACCAGATATCACGGGAAAACAAGTTGAGAATGCTTTGGTCAGGGCTGATATCACGGTCAACAAAAACATGGTTCCTTTCGACTCCCGCTCGCCGTTCCAGACATCAGGACTCAGGGTTGGAACACCGGCAATAACAACCCGCGGACTGAAGGAAAACCACATGGAACCCATTGTCAGCCTCATCGACCGGGTCATTACCGACATTGCCAATGAAGATCTTATCCTGAAAACAAAGAGGGAAGTTAACGAAATGATGGGCGGATTACCGATGTTTGCCGGGTAGATAATTATATATATTTCATAGACGGCGTTAATTGGGTTGTCAGGATGTAATTGACAATGAGGATATAAATAGGAATTTTGTAAGAGGTTGGGTATTTAAAAAAAAGTTAACAAATAGAACATAATGAAAATCAAACATTTAATTTTTACAGTAGGAATTATAATTATATCCACTGCAGGGATCCTTCTAGTCACGCGCAATCCAAAACCGGATGCCCGAAAAGATTACGAGAAATTCCTGGTATCGGAATACAAGGGACTGCCGTCAAGTCAGCCATCCGATAAACAAGAATCAGGCACAGAGAAGATGGATCGACCCGATGCAGCAGCTTTTGCCGAATATATCAAAACACTGGATCCCGAATTAAAAGCAGTGCCCAGCGAACGCATCATCAAAGCCAACCAGGCTACAGATGCCCTGGGAAGCCTGAAATCAGGCATGGAGCAGCTCACCTGGACGGCTCACCGTACCAATATGGGGGGGCGCACCCGCACACTCATGTTTGATCCGAATGATCCTTCAGGGATGAAACTCTGGGCAGGCGCCGTAACCGGAGGACTCTGGTATAACACTGACCCGGCTGGAGGTAATGATTGGACGCCGGTTAACGATTTCTGGCCGAACCTGTCGATCAGCTGCATGACCTATGATCCGAATAACAAGCAAACCTTTTATGTTGGAACCGGTGAGAGCCAGACTGCCCTAATCATCTACCGGGAATCATCAGGCCGTGGAACCGGAATCATGCGGTCGACCGACGGCGGACTTACCTGGGCTCCAATGCCATCAACGCAAAACTGGCCTTATGTTACGGACATTCTGGTAAGGGATGAGGCTGGTGTCAGTGTAATATATGCCGGCGTGGTTTCAGGTGTTTACAAAGGCATTGCCCACCAGGCAATCCCCACTAACGGATTATACCGATCAACCGACAACGGAGATACCTGGACACAGGTGCTTCCGAATATTCCGGGGAAAAACTTTTCTTATGCCCCTTCAGATATTGAAACAAATTCTGATGGAACTACGATTTTTATCGGAACAACTTATGGTGTAAATGAGGATGTTACAGATAATGATCGTTCAGGTGCTGCCTGTATCCTGACTTCCGTTGACGGCCTTAGCTGGACCGTGAACAATACCTACCAGCAGAGGATACTTGCAGAACCCACGAATAATTATCCTGGCCGGGTTATGCTGTCAAAGGCTCCTTCGAACCCGAATATGGTTTTCGCTATTATTGCCTCAGGTTATGTACGAAGCGATACATTTATTGGCTATGGCTGTCAGTATTTATTAAAAACTGCAGACAAAGGTGCAACATGGACCGAATTGAATTTCCCCGGAGGATTTGCCTCACTGGCCTGGCATGCATTTGTCATCACGGTTAGTCCGCTTAATCCAAACCTGATCTGGGTTGGCGGATTGGATACCTGGAGAACTACCAATGGTGGAATAACCTGGACAAAACAATCCGACTGGGCCCAAATGTACGGCAATGGTTCAGATAACTATGTTCATGCTGATATTCATGTTATTAAATTTAAGCCGGGATCTGATATAGAGCTCTTTATCGGCACCGACGGTGGGATCTTCAGTTCAAATACAGCCAGCGCACCTGATGCCGGCATGAAATTCTTTGAGTTAGCCAACAATTACAGCACGCTTCAGTATTATTCCTGTGCAATGCATCCGGATGCCGGAGCGATCCATTTTATAGGTGGATTACAGGATAATGGAAGTATGTTTTACAAGCGCGGGAAGATTCCAACCTTCCGCGATATGATTTCCGGCGGCGATGGAGCACTCTGTTTTATCGACCAGAATGAACCTTCCATTCAGATATCAACCCATTACTACAATAATATTTACCTCTATTCCGGAGCCAAGGAAAGCGACCCGCAAAATACGGGATTCAAAGGGATAGGCACAGGCACCTTCGTGAGCCCGATGGATTATGACTGGAAAAACAATATACTTTTCGCTGACGGCTGCACTCATACCGGGACACTTACTGAAATAACCCCGGCTGCTTTTCCAACTGCCAACATCTCAAGTATTGATATTGGAGGCTCTGAAGACACTCTGCTTGTCACCTTCTCAAATTACGGTGTTCCATCCGTTTGGCTGAGTGTAAACGCTGGAGCCGACTGGAAAAATGTTGAAGCCAACCTTCCGGATATGCCGGTCAGATGGGGTATTTTCCATCCGAAATCCGGCAAGCAGGTTATGCTGGCCACTGAAACCGGCATCTGGTCGACCGACAACATCCTCGCTCAGAATGTCATCTGGAGTCCTGATAATCAGGGTCTTGCAAATGTCAGGATCGATATGCTGAAATTCAGGAAATCCGACAACACCGTTCTGGCCGCCACGCATGGGCGAGGTCTGTATACAACTATCTGGAATCCAAGCTTCACCAATAGCAAGATCGATGAATCCATGGCTTCAGAAGGAATACAGGTATTTCCGAATCCAACGGATGGCCGGTTTGAGGTGAAACTGGATAATCCTGTTAAGTCCAGTCTGACCATTATGGACGTTACCGGAAGGATCATCAGTAACCAGGAAATAAAAGAGCAATCCGGCACCTGGCAAAAAACTATTGACCTTTCCAGGGAACCGAAAGGGATTTACCTCGTGAAAATAATATCAGGTGGTAAAAACATTGTCACCCGTTTGGCAATCCAATAATTAAAAAAGGCTCAGGGCTCAAGGCTCAGGGCTCAAGTAAGGTTGAAGTAAAAAGAATGAAAAATGGAAACCAAGTAAGACCTGATATGCTGCACCTTAATCCCTTGATTTCACTTTCTTCTCCTTTTAACTTACTTGAGCCTTGAGCCTTGAGCCTTGAGCCTTAAATCATCTCCATGATCCTCCATTGGTATATCTACCCGTTACTTGTCGCAACCGGCATCCTGGTTGGGTTCATCAACACCCTGGCCGGATCCGGGTCATTGATTTCCCTGCCGCTTCTGATGTATGTGGGTCTGCCTGCCAATGTTGCCAACGGAACCAACCGGGTGGCGATCCTGCTGCAGTCGATGGTGGGTGCCGGCAGTTTCCGGCAGCAGAAGGTTATTGAATTTCGGGAGGGTATCTGGCTATCGGTACCTGCGGTGATTGGATCCGTGGCTGGAGCCATGCTGGCGGTTGATCTGAATGAATCGATGATGAGAAAAGCTATCGGGGTTTTAATGATTGTGATGTTCTTTCTGATCATTCTCAAACCCGAAGCCTGGATAAAAGGGCATGCCGGTAAGCTCCGGGCCAGGCCAACTTTCTGGCAGATCCTGATCTTTTTCGGCATTGGGTTGTATGGTGGTTTTATCCAGGCCGGGGTCGGTTTCTTTTTACTGGCCGGTTTGGTGATGGGCGCCGGGATGAACCTGATCAAGGCCAATGCCTTTAAAAATCTGATAGTTGCTTTATATACTCCTTTCGCGCTGATCGTTTTTATTTTTAACCATCAGGTCAGCTGGATCATCGGATTAACGCTGGCAGCCGGCAATATGCTCGGTGCCTATATTGCTACGAAAGTTGCTGTCAACCGGGGAGCAAAATTCATACGGATCGTACTTTTGGTGGTGCTTTTTGCGGCAAGCATGGATCTGTTGGGGGTTTTCAGGTGGCTTTTCAGCTGAGATACGGGCCTCATAATAATAGAACGCGGATGACGCGGATGCTTCGCAGCGCTTAATGAGGCTGGGTAATAACTCCCACCGCTTGAATTATCAGGGTACCCAAATATTAATTGCCACTACATTTAAAGGCTGTGTAATAATGAAAACTCATTAGCGATCCTGATATGTTGCCCCCAAATTTATTTGGGGGATTATGTTGATCCGCAAAAACTTATGGACTTTAGTCCAAATTTTAAAGTATGTTTGGCCAGAGTTTAAGAAATTGAACTAAAGTCCGTAACTATCAGATAATCATTGTAATCCCCCGGCTTAAGCCGGGGCAACATATAATAGCACCCCCTGATAATTATAACAGGTTTCATATTTTCACACAGCCCCTAAATGTAGTGGCAATTAATAATCGGGCACACTGGTCAAACCAACTCTTTTACCTTTTTAAAGAGCCTCTAATCCGCGTTCCAATCTTCAACCCCGCAGGGGTGAAATGATTACAGCAATTTGAATTTGTAGGTAATGGTCCCCTTCTGGTACACCGGTGCATCGGTGCTGGTAACCCGGTTGAATTTGGCTGAAGACGCAGCTTTGCGGGCAGCTTCCCATAAGGTGGAATTGGTGGTGGTGGTTCCTTTGGCTCCGGGAACGGCGGATATTACATCACCATCCTTGTTTACCGTAATGATGACGACAACATCGCCGTATTCGTTAACAGTATACTCAGGCTTAGCAAGTGATCCAATAACATTCCTGCCACCCAGATTGTATGAAATTCCCGCACCCTTTCCTCCGCCCGGGCCCTGGTTTTTAGAATCCACCGAGCCGGTAGGATCGCCTTGATTGCCGGCAGCCTGGGAATTGCCTTCTCCCTGGGTTCCGGTGGCGGTTGAATTCCCGCCAAAGGATTTTCCCATCAATTTTTTCTTAGCATCTATCTGAGACTGCTGCTGCACCTGCTTCTTGCGTTCAGCTTCAATACGCTGATTCTCCAGATCCACCTGTCGTTTCTGCTCGGCTTCAATCCGCCGGCGCTCCAAATCGGCCTGACGCTGAAGTTCCCTTTCTTCTTTCTCCCGTTGCTTTTTCTCATCGAGCTTCTTCTTCTCGGCTAGATCCTTTTCGTTATCCTGTTTCTTTAATGTTGGAGCAGGTTCTGTTTCCTGAGTTAATAATTTCGGGGCTGTTTCCTTAACCTTTTCCTTGACAGGTTTGGTTTTAATCGGTGGTGCAACAACGCTTGCCGGTGGATCGGGCTGCTGAAATTCCTGCTGTTGAGGTGCCATTTCACCCATTCCGGCAGCATCAGTACCAAAATTAATTGTAATTCCCTCTGTATCAGGTA
>JAPLDV010000754.1 GCA_026391235.1 Bacteroidia bacterium
TCAGGGAGGGGCAGGGGTGGGTACCTTTTGCCTGGGAGAAACCGTCACTTTTTAAATTATTTGGAGACTTTCCCCACTCCCCTGATCAGGAACCGGTCATAAAGCATCATCAGCACCACCGTGGCCAGTCCAATTCCGAAAACGATGTACCAGATCCTGTTCGGATGATAGGTAGCCCATAGATAATCCGTCAGCTGCCTGCTGTTCATTCCCATTAGTTCCGCGGCCCGGTTGAAGTAATCGGTTTGGGTAAATTTATCCGAGATTGCCTGGATATCAAGACCTTTTGAGGCCACATCCAGCTGGAGAAGAGATATTTTATCAGATAAATGTTCGTAAACACCGCCTGAAATCTGACCGGCAAAGAAATTTCCGCCGGCATACGGAATGAAGGAACAACCCATGTAAAGGGCCACTTTATCCTTGGGTGCGATCCGGGCAACATATTCCGATATTTTCGGTGATGACGACATCTCGCCGATAGCAAAGATGAATATCGAAAGGATAAGGAAAAATCCATTTTGGGTGAGCAGGGTAAGTGAAATCCCAATTGTACAAACCAGCATGCCACTGATCATGGCATTCAGCGGCTTCCACTTCATCACAACGGTTGAAACAATAATCTGTAAAATAACAATAAACAGGGCATCAATATTGACCAGCATCTCACTGGCTATCGTACCGTTATGCTGAGTATCAACCGCATGAGCAAATCCGGGCCAGATATTCAGTATCGATTCATACATGACATCAGTCCGCACCCACTGATCGATAAAAACCGGAAGAGTGTAAAAAAGCTGATTGTACATCGTCCAGAATCCGATCACCAGGATCAGAAAAATAAGTAACTTGATATCGCTCAGGGCTTTAAAAATATTTTTAAAGATGGATCGAATGGCTTTGCCTAAAGGATCAGTATTTTTCTCCTGGGCCGGTTCCTTGTAAAAGAAGATCACAATCAGTAGGTTAACCAGGATCGATACCGACGACATCATAAAAACATATTTCCACGAAAATCCTCTCAATACAGATGCAATAATGGGTCCGATGAATGACCCCACATTCACGATCATGTAAAAGATCCCGAAACCAAGTGAGGAAGTAGTTGCATCGGTGGTTTTTCCAACCGTCGCCTGGATTACCGGCTTGAATAAGCCTGCCCCGAGCGCAACCCAGAGGAATACCATAAAGACAGCAGCGTAGGAGCTCACCTGTCCCATGGCGAAATACCCCGTCGCCAAAACCACATAAGCTACGATCAGTGTTTTTTTGAATCCGAACTTATCGGCGATGGCACCGGTCAGCAACGGTAAAAAGTATAAAACCATGACCACCGTACCCATCAGCGTTCCCTTCTGAACCTGGGTAAACCCCAAAGCACCGGTTTCGGTGGAGCCGGTCAGATATAGTGACAATGGAATAAACATCCCGTACCAGGCCAGGCGTTCGAACAGTTCCATAGAGTTCGCCCACCAGTAGGTAGATGGAAGTTTGCGGAGGACAATGCTTAATACGCTCATAATTATTGGATTATAAACCACAAATCCCAAAAGACAAACCACAAATCCCAAATAAATTCCAAAAATCAATATCCAAAAATCAAACCGTGCTCTGTGCAGGTTTGGGTTTTGATTTTTGTGATTTGTAGTTTATTTGGATTTTGGGGTTTGTCATTTGGGATTTTATTAACTTCTGGTTAACCGTACAACATTCTCAACGTGGTGTGTATGCGGAAACATATCCACCGGCTGCACAGCATCGATGGCATAAAGATCGGCAAGCAGGGCCAGGTCGCGGGCCTGTGTGGCAGGATTGCAGCTTACATAAACGATTCGCTGCGGTGCGGCTGAACGGATGGCGCTGACCACATCTTCATGCACGCCGGCGCGGGGCGGATCGAGAATGACCAGATCAGGTTTTCCGTGAGCCTGCATGAAATCTGCATTCAGCGTGTCCTTGATATCCCCGGTAAAGAATTCCACGTTGCCGATCCCGTTCAGAGCGGCATTGATCTTCGCATCTTCAATGGCTTCAGGCACATACTCTATGCCGATAACCTTCGATGCTTTGGCAGCAACAAACTGGGCAATGGTTCCGGTCCCGGTGTACAGATCGTAGACGACTTCGGAGCCGGTTAATCCGGCCAATTCCTTAACAATGCCATACAACTTATGAACCTGACGGGTATTGGTTTGAAAAAATGATTTCGGGCTGATCTTGAATCTGAGGCCTTCCATCTCTTCGAAAATATGATCACGTCCGTACCAGGTAAACACTTCCAGATCATTGATGGTATCGTTCCGTTTCGGGTTGATGACATAAACCAGGGAAGTAAGAAAAGGGAACCTCTCAACAATGTGGTCCATAAGCAGTTTGCGGCTGCCTGGCTGATCTTCATGAAAACTGACGATCACCATCCATTCTCCGGTTGAGGTGCAACGGATGGTAAGGTTGCGCATTAATCCCGATTGATTTCTCAGATCAAAATAGGTAAAACCATGCTCAAGGGTAAACTTTCTCACCTCATTCCGGATCTCGTTTGCCGGATCAGGTTGCAGCCAGCATTTATGGATATCCACAACCTTATCAAACAATCCCCGGACATGCAACCCCAGTCCGGGCATAGATTCTGGGAATCCGTTCGTGGGCATATCCTCCGGAAGCAGCCACCTCCGGTTGGAGAAAGTATATTCCATTTTGTTCCGGTAGAACTCGGATGAGGCCGCACCGATGATGGGCGGTATTTCCGGAAGAGTTAACCTGCCGATTCGGGTTAGCTGGTCGGCAACCTGTTTCGCCTTGAACTTCAGCTGTTCAGGATAAGGAAGCATCTGCCACTTGCACCCCCCGCACACCCCGAAATTCTCACAAACAGGCGTCTGCCGGCCGGGCGAAGGAGTTACCAGCCGTAGCATATCGCCTTCCCAATAGGAATGGCGCTTTTTAGTGATCCGGACATCCACCACATCACCGGGAATAACCATCGGGATAAAAACAACACGATTTTCATGACGGGCAATGGCCTTCCCTTCGGCGCCTATCGATTCAACCGTCAATCCATTCAATACCGGCAGTGGTTTCTTTTTCAAAATGATGAGTTAATGGCGGCTAAAGTAATAAACGATACGCAAAATCCTGATACCATCGATTATCTGACCGGCCGGAATCCTGAAGTTTGTTACTTTTGCCGGAAATCAAAATCAGGCATGGCCCGAATCGGACGACAGGTTGATCATTACAGTGAGGTGGATACTCAAAGCATTCGTGCAGATTTCTCGCCCGACCGGCTATTCAGGTACACCCTGGAGATGAATAACCGGATGAATCTTTTAAAACTGGATCGTTCAAAAACAATGACGGTAATCCTCAAAAATCCAAGTTCGGCCGATGAAAAGCGGTCCGACTCAACCATCAGGAAGGTTGAGACTTATGTTTGGCAACATTTCCCTGATGTCCGGCATTTACGCATCCTGAACATTTTTGCTTTTCGTGCCACGGATGCTGTTGAGGTAAATGAACGGTTGAAATCGCTCAATGAAATGGCTGTGACCGGTGTGGACAACGACTCATTTTTCAGATCGACATTAACCAAATCAGATTATGTGATTTGTGCCTGGGGAGGCCCCTCGGGCATCGATTTCACGCGTTACTCATCACGCCTCACGACTGTCAGGGAACTCATCAGTAATCACTCATCCTGTCCGGTTTATCAGGTAATTGGGAACCAGCTGACCAGGGAGCCCCTGCATGGCCTGATGTGGGGATATGATTATGAACTTAAGCCGTTTGCGATATGATTTCCCTCGACCAGGTAACTGTTAGTTTTGGCAGTTTTGATCTACTCAAGGATATATCGCTCCTGGTGAGTCAAAGGGACCGTGTAGGCCTGGTGGGCAGGAATGGTGCCGGAAAGACAACGATACTCAGGTTATTCACCGGTGAGATGAAGCCATCGGACGGTTTTGTTTCTGCCCCGTCGAACATCAGATTGGGATACCTTCCCCAGCACATGGCTTATTCCGATTCCACAACGGTTTTTCATGAGGCAGAGAAGGCTTTCGAAGAGGTGCTTCAGATCGAACGGGATATTCATAATCTGACGGTTGATATTACTGCCCGGACTGATTTCGAGACAGATTCCTATCACAAACTGATTTCGGATTTATCAGAAAAGAGCGAAAGGTATGAAATACTGGGTGGCAGGAATCGTGAGGCAGAGATAGAGCAAACGCTTACCGGGCTTGTTTTTGAGCGGACCGATTTTGAAAGAGCCACCTCTGAATTCTCGGGCGGTTGGCGCATGCGTGTCGAGCTGGCTAAAATCCTTTTACAAAATCCGGATGTTTTATTGCTTGATGAGCCCACCAACCATCTCGATATCGAATCGATCCAGTGGCTGGAGGATTACCTCAGGGATTTCAGGGGTGCCGTTCTCCTGATATCCCACGACAGAACCTTTCTCGACCGGGTAACCAAACGAACGGTTGAGATCACATTAGGGAAGCTGGCCGATTACAAGGTTCCCTATACCGAATTTCTTAAGCTGCGGGCAGAGAGGCGCGAACAGCAGTTTGCCGCCTATACCAATCAGAAAAAAAAGATTGAGGATACCGAAAAGTTTATCGAGCGGTTCCGGTATAAAGCCACCAAATCGGTTCAGGTGCAATCCCGGATCAAGCAGCTGGCGAAAATCGACCGGATCGAGATCGATGAG
>JAPLDV010000376.1 GCA_026391235.1 Bacteroidia bacterium
TGATAAATCACCTCCGGCTCAATATTCGTCGAAAGAACCGTCAGCCCAATTTGTTTCTCTGCCGCAAGTTCCCTAGCCAGGTTCATCATTTGGACGAAATCATGTGATTTATAAACCTTTGAACGAACCCGATCATAATGACCTTTCACCGCAACCCAAACCAGACAGAGGGGTTGATAAGGATCCCTTGTTGGGTGAAAGTGCTGACTAGTGCAGAAATAGACTTGATGTATCATAGCTTAGTGAATTTTGCAGTTAATGATCCGGTGAGCTTTTTCAGTGCAGAATGAACAGATCCGGCAATTGGCTTTGCAGATCACGCCAGGCAGACCGGTTGGGTCAGGTACCACGTTGAATAGATTATCCAGCATGAAACCTGATCCGGTTACCGTGAAATTTGTCGGCAGATTAGAGAAGTCCAGATCCCGGCGAGCGGTGTAGGTCCAGACCGGAACATCGAGTAATTCCGCAATTCTGGAAGATTTGGAAATATCTGCCTGAGAGATGAAATCTCCGGATTCACTCAGGCGAAGTTTATTGAATTGGAATTTCCGAAGCTCATAGATGAACAGTTCCGGAGTACACATCTGCCAGAATGCTGCCTGATGGTTCCGGTGTTTGGTAACTCCCGGGAAAATCCGTTCCGCTTTTTTTGCATAGCACTTACTAGGGAGCTTACAAAGCCCGAGCTTTTCAGAAGGGCAATTGGCGGAAGAGCAGAAGTTGAAGATAGCTGTACCGCCGTCCTGTTTGAGATTGCCGAATGAGAATAATTGTAACATGGCTGATGATTTTAAAGTTTGCGCCATGTCCTGAGCAGGATCCGGATTCGGTCAAGGGCGAATGTCAGATAGTGTAGCCGCTATCTGACCGAGTGCGAAGCAATGGAGGGTGGAATCTTCTTTGCGTGTTTACTTTGCATCTTCTTTGCAGGGATTGATACCCGGAATCCCTTTACCTATCCGGGACTGCGAATACCTTTGTGCATACTTTAATACACATTTATGATTTTGAAATGATTCCTGTTATTCTTGGATGCCAGGGTTTAGTACGACCATAAAAAAAGCCCCGTTTCCGAGGCTTTTTCGATGATCACTAGAAGGGAAGCGGGTCGACCACTTCTGCCAGTTTCTTCAATTTCCTTGGCTTCTTGCCGTTCTTGGCCGGAGTATCTGCAACCTCGTTCATTTTGCTGTAGTAAACCGAGTGAGTTCTGCCGTAATCGTCGGCTGTTTTCATCCTGGCGACTTCGAAGGTCACATATTCGGTACCTTCATACTCGTACGCAATGGCCTGAAGTTCTTCCAGTTTGCAGGTTACCTTAACGATGTCGAGGTTAGCTACTTTTTTTCCTTTTCCGAGGTAAATTTTCTCAAAAGTTTTCATGACGTTTTTAATTTAAAAAATTATACGATTAAACACTATCGGTAAGAAGGGTAGCTACAATGGAGGAATTGGAATACCGGAAGGCACTGAGGATATGCCGAGAAAATCCATTTTAGAAATCCTTCAGAGATATCTTCGCGGATAATTTCTGATATGAAAAACTATTGCAGTCATGAATCCGATTGAGGGAATTGCCTTCGGGTAAGGGTATGTAGAAAAGGAGTTATCCCGTCTATCGTCGGTAACCGGTTTACTGGTTATTGCTTCAGGGAATGCCGTATGAATTGGAGGTGTTGAACGTGACCTTTTATCCTGCCAGGTTTGCCAGCGATATGGTAGAGTTCAATCGCTAACCTTTTGCAGTTAAGTGGATGAGGTGATATAGCAGCTCAGGGAAGTCAGGAAGACATAGAAATTTACGGGTGAAGAATTGACCCTATCCCCCCACTGATCTGGGAAAAAGGCCGATTCGGGGCCATAATTATATTGGAGGAATTTAATTTGGTGCACTCTTCAGGCTTAAGCTCAATAATAACTGACAGCGCCATTCGACTTGTCACCTGATAGATTTTCCAATATCACTGTCGGCTATTATTAGTGCACCCGATTATAACAGACAAGAGGTCACTGGTTCGAATCCAGTATGTCTAACATGTGAGGATAAACGGCTTACAGCACTTTGCTGTAAGCCTCTTTACTATAGGTTGATACAGTAATTGATACAGTTGTGAAAGTGGGTCCGGATTGGTGGGGGTCTCTTTTCAAAGGATAAGATTTTGATAAGAAAATCAGCGTTTTAAGTTTAAAAAACCACAAAAGTTGCTCATCACCTACACACCTTCATTCTCATAACTTTCGCTTCATGAAGTGATCCATAAAAATATTTGTATTCTCTGTTTCGTTTATTACGATAACACTTAGACAATAGTGAAAATTATTAGCCAAACTTAGTCAATCTTAGACAATGCTTGGCATTAACAGCATTATGTTGATAAGGCTATGATAAATTTGTTGCTTTTTTGTTTGACATTTAGTTTTAAATGATTTCATTTGCCTAAAAAAGTTTAAATGGCGACCAATCGGCTTAAGGAAGTATTAGAAAAGGAAGGGATCACCCAGACTCAATTGGCTTTGGGGAGTGGTATCTCAATTGGGTCAATCAACAAATGGGTGAATCAAAAAAGAAACCCATCTCCCACTATGCAAAGTCGCATATCGAAAACCATCAATAAAATTCTTGGCGACGATTTGTATCAAAACGATAATATTTTTAAACCTATCAATTGATGGAGCAGCGGATTTATAGATTATTAGACTGGATTGTGTTTTCAGTTGCTATACCAATTTTTCTACCAGTATTCTGTCTTTGGTTAGTTTCTATGATTACCACAATTCCTGACAATGTCAAAGGGTTTAAAGCAATTATAGTATTGTTGAATAATGGCGTTTACTTATTCCTAGGTGCTTCTTTGCTAATCGCGACCCTTGAGAACTATCGCAAGGTCCGCGATGTTTTCACTCCATTGATTGGAATTCTTATGGTCATTTTGGTCCTTCTTACTATGTTTTTATTCTTGAGCAGCACAAATTTTTTACCAACTGAAAAAAAACTATCAGATAATTTAATAGCCAATATAGCGACCTTGATATGCAGTATTTTTGTAGCTGGATATATAAATTTCAAAGTCGATAAAAACCTATTTAATCTTTAAAAACATGACACTAGTTTATGTCCTATCTATCACCATTCTAACAATTGTTATTATTGGTATTGATTCAGGCGTCATTAGAAGGCTCTTCGGCAAACAGAAAACAGCCGTTACTACTGAAGATGAAAGTTTTTTAAGCGAAGACTACATACGAATACGCTCGAATGTTGAACTTAAGGACATGATTGAGTGTAAACAAAAGAACACGGGTATACATCATAACGAGGAGGTATACTTGAATAAGGCAAAAAAATTCTCCGGAGAGTTTATCAATATACAGCAACAGGCTTTCAAACTTTTTAAATAGATGTCTGGCGAATTTGATAATATTGACAAACGAAATGAAGATAGATTCAATTCTATCATTCAAATGTATTC
>JAPLDV010000616.1 GCA_026391235.1 Bacteroidia bacterium
ATGGTGCTTGCCCCCCTTACAACTCGACCTGCCTTGATATTCTCCACAAAAGAATCTCTGATAGGCAAGGTACTGAATCCTTTGTGTTTGAAGAAACCGCCGTCTTCGGAAGTTATGACGGCAGGGACCACGGACCCGGGCATACTGCTCAGCGGGATATAATCAGGATTATTTTCGCCGACGATAAAGGATACCCGTTTTCTGTCCGGCCGGCGGACGGTGTGCTGGAAAGGTGAGGCAAGGGCCTTGATATCTATTTTCGTACTGAGGGAGAGCACCTTAATGGGTTCATACTTCCCGTCAAAATTGTACTTGAGACTTTGCGGATCTTCCATATCCATGAAAAAATGGAATTTGCCGCTCAGATGCCCCTTTACTTTCAACCCTGGTAAATCAGGATAAAATTGCACCGGTACGGCGTCTATAGCTTTCCCGATCGAGAAATCAGGAAAATTCAGAAGCAAATCGATTTGGGGCCTCCTCTTGTTTGTGACCCGTCCATTGATGGAAACTGATTGCCCGCCAATGGTAATTTCAACATTATGGATATCCGACTGATCTTTATCGATTATCCCCTTGGCATCAAACTTTACAAGGGTATCCTTTTTTAAGAAATCAGGGAGCAGGACCTTTCTCTTTTCATGTACTGAAAAGATGCCGGACAAAACAAAGGATAGGGGTCCGTTTTTATCCGGGGTTCCCTTCGCGTCGGCAGTTATATAAATATCATCAAGAGGAACGCTGCTGCCAAGAAAAGGGGAGAGCAGGGCAAGACGAAAAGATTCAGCCTTGGCTTCAAACTCACCTGTTTTTCTTTGAAAAGAAACATTGATGCGTTCATCACCATCGCCCACCAGCTCGAAATATCCTTCGCCGTCGTTTTGACTGGTCCTGATCACCATCTTTGCATAGGATTGTTTTACTTCACGTTTATCTGTACGAAAAAATAGCGTGAGGTTGTAAACGGTCAGTTTGAGCGAACGGTTTTCAGTAGCGGAAGCTGTGGTTTTCGATCCGGGGGGATCCAGAACTCCGGATAAATCCCAGCCATCAGCATCCTTCTGATAAAAAAATACTTCGAGATTGTTCGCCTCCAGGCTGCTCACGGCTTTGGGAGAGAGTTTCCCTGACAAAAGATAATTCATGGGGCTGATTCGGGCCGTAATGTCTGGTGCTTTAAGCCATAAGCGATTATCGGCTCTGGAAATGCTGATATCCGAAGCCCTGATGCTGAAAGGAAATACATAGTGCAACCCGCCGATTGTGCATGGCAGTCCATATCTTTGTTTAACATGAGCAATGAGGTCAGGGGATTTGTGGTCCACATAGCTGTCAAGCGCCCATGTGGCATAAATCAACCCTCCCAGGACCAGAATCCCGGCAAGCAAGAGGGGTGGTTTTACAAAGCGCCGGACGTGACTCCATGACGCTCTTAAAATGCCGGTCATGAAAAGTTACCTTCAAAAAGTCATGTGATGGGAATATCCTTATCCCATTCCGCTAAAAACGGTCAATGGAAATCCCAATAATCGTGTCGTAATACGGAATGCTGCCGTGCTATACTTTCAAATAATCAGCTTCCGAGATGAACAAGATAAGTCATTGATAATAATACATAAGTCTCTATAGCCGTCAGGAACAGGGATGTCGATTTTAGCTGAATGATATCGAATATTTGAATGTGATTAGACTCTAATCTTTTTCAGGTCGACTTCCTTTTGCGCCTTAATCATCG
>JAPLDV010000732.1 GCA_026391235.1 Bacteroidia bacterium
GAACTGATCACCGGCTGCCTGATGATTACCTATGAGTGGTCCGACTGGCGGGCCAGGACCGTATGGTATATCCAATCGTTGTATGTGATTCCGGAATACCGGCGCCTGGGTATTTTCAGGCAGATGTTTGCCTGGCTGCTCGAAAAGGTTAATAATGATGATTCCATCGGCGGGATCCGTTTATTTGTTGATCATACCAACCTGAATGCGCAGAAGGTTTATGACTCGATCGGAATGGATGGCAACCATTACCGGTTTTATGAATTCATAAAATCGCCGTAGGACGCCTGATATGCATCTCTTCGGCTGCCTACTGCCTACTGCCTACTGCCTACTGCCTATTTCACCCGTATCACCATAATCCCGTCAAACACCGGCAGCAGCAAATTCTCCACTCTTCCATCCGCCTGAACGTGATCATTGAATCTCATGATTCCACGCGTAAAATGATCGTTTTCAGGGACATCAGCTTCCAGCACTTTCCCGCTCCATAAAGTATTATCCGCAATCAGGAATCCGCCCGGGCGCATTATTTTCAACGCAGCTTCGTAATAATCAATGTATTGATCTTTTTCCCCGTCGATAAATACCAGATCGAAACTGATATTAAGATCCGGAATGATGCTGAGGGCATTTCCGATGTGCAGATGGATTTTATTCCTATCGGGAGATTCATTGATCCAGCCTGATATAAGCGGTTCCAGTTCGTCGTTGATTTCGATGGTATGCAATTCAGCCCCCTCAGGCAGTCCCGCAGCCATGGCCAGGGCTCCGTATCCGGTGAAGGTGCCGATCTCCAGCACTTTTTCAGGGCCGATCATCCGGCAAATCATCTCGAGAAACTTGCCGATCAGATGGTCGGAAGTGCGGCGGGGATGGTGCATTTTGACATAGGTATCCCGGAAAAGCCGGCTCATAAGCGGACTTTCGGGAGTGGTATGGTCGAGGACATATCGATCCAGTTTCGGGTGCGTGATCCCTTTATGTTTGAAAAAATTGCTCATTTGAAAATCAACATCGATAGCTTGTCAGGGGCGAGTATCTCGTTGGCAGTGTCAATCAATTGCTCAGCGGTGACCTCTTCAATCTTTTTTGCGATCGTTTCCATCGAATCAAACCGGTTAAAAAACAGGATGCTCTTGCCTAATGAGAAAAGTAGATTCTCATTATTGTCTGTCGACATGGCTATATGCCCGAGTATCTGATTTTTAGCCCTCCTGAGCTGCAGCGTACCCAGTTTTTCATTACGCAGCCGGGCAAGTTCCTTATGTACCAGGGCGATGCTTTTATTCAGTTTTTCGGGATCGGTGCCAAAATAAATGGTGAGAACACCGGTATCGATATAGGGGGTATAGGTGGATTCAACATTGTAGGCATAGCCGTGTTTCTCGCGCAGCGACATGTTCAGCCGGGAGTTGAGGCCTTGTCCGCCAAGCAGGTTATTCAGAAGGATGAGATTCATTCGCCGCGGTTCCATGGCATGATAAGCTATATTGCCGATTACACAATGGGCCTGAAAGGTGTTCAACTGCCGGATTTCCTGACTGGGCATATAACTCAGGATTGGAGTGCGTTCGGTTTTCCGTGTTTTCGATTCAACCTCGCCAAAATATTTTTCGATCATCTTGATCAGCCGGGGGAACGGGATCTTTCCAACCGAGCAAATCACCATCTGATCGGTATCGTAGGTGCGGGCCATAAACCGGCGAATGGCTTTTTCGTCAAAGGTTTGCAGTGCTTCCGGGGTTCCCAGGATATTCCGGCCGATGGGGTGAACGGGGTAAATCAGTTCCTCGAAATCATCGAATATCTGGTCCGATGGGTTGTCTTTATATGAATTGATCTCATCTGCAATAACTTCCCTCTCTTTTTCCAGTTCATTTGCCGGAAAGGTGGAATGGAAAATGATATCAGCAAGAAGCTCGGCTGCCCGGTCGTAATGTTGAGCCAGGAAGCCCGCATAAAAGGCTGTTTCCTCCTTGGTGGTGTACGCATTGATTTCGCCGCCGACGTCATCCAGGCGGCATAAAATATGATAGGCCTTGCGGTGAGTGGTGCCTTTAAAGATCACGTGCTCAATGAAATGGGCCATTCCATGCTCATGCTCCTGCTCATCTCTCGAGCCGGTATTCAGCAGGAGTCCGCAATAGGCCACCTCATTATCGGCAGGCACATGAACCAAACGCATTCCATTTTTCAGGGTATGAATAAAATACTCCATTACAGCTTATTAATAGGGATGCAAAGATATAAAAAGGGCTATATGCCGTTAGTTTTTTCGCGGAGATACTTGGTCATAAACAAATTTTACCTTACATTTGTTGCCCGATTGAAACGGTACCATAGCTCAGCTGGTAGAGCAACGGACTGAAAATCCGTGAGTCCTTGGTTCAAATCCGAGTGGTACCACGAGAAGGGTGTGAGTGTGAGTGTGGGGGTGGGTGAAAAGAATTTAGCCTGGGTGATGAGCCCGGGCTTTTTTTTCATTTTTTCAAATATGATTTCTTGATCAGTGCTTCAAGCAAGGATAGTCAATTTGTCGCAGAGATACATAAATCACTCAGGGGCAAAAGGGTATTCTATGCCGATAAGGATATGAAAGCCAGCGATAGCTGACGTCCGTCTGATCATGCATCTTTTCCAGCCAATGCTATTTGCAAATAATAGGAAGACATTACCTTTAGACGGATAAACCAACTTGGCAAATGAAAAAAGTTTCTTTCCTTTTATTACTGAATCTATGGTTCAGCTGTGGGTATACCCAATCAGGCAGTTTTACACTTAATTTCAGTGGCAAGGTGCAAGCCGGAAACACTCCGGTCACTCTCGATAAGGTTCAAATTATTAACCTCACCAGGGGAGTTTCCACCACTCTCAGCAATGGTAATTTTAACTTCCAGCTTTCTTACGGAACCGGGATCGGCGAGGAAAGTTTCGTCAGGAATAAAAACCTGGTCATCCATCCTGCTTTCCCAAACCCTTTTACCGGGACCGCCGAAGTGGTGATCGAGCTTCAGAATGCTTCATCACTGCGGATATCGTTGTATGAAGTCACTGGGATGAAATTGAAAGAGCTGTCAGGAGATTTTAACCCGGGAATGAATCGTTTTACAGTGACTTCATCGTCCGTGGGATTGCTGTTTTTACAGATCACCGACGGTCAAACTGCCGGTTCGCTGAAACTGGTCAGCACTGCTTCGTCCGGAGCAGGAAAATCTGATATCGTTTATCAGGGGAACATCAATTACGGAACGAACCTCAAAGTGAGCGAATCTTCCAATCCTTTTTGGTTCATGCTGGGCGACCGGTTGCAGTTAATTGGCTATTCTGCAGGCTATGCCAACAGCACTATCTATGATTCCCCGGTAGGGAATTTCAGCTATACATTCAGCTTTACCGATCCGTTCTACCGGCTGATCGGACGAAATGTCTCCACCGAAACGCCTTGTTTTGTAGATATAATGTTTTCAGTCGAAAACTTACAGTACAAAGGCGCGGATAACCTGAGCAACAGCAATTTCAGGGTGCTTGAGGATGGAAATGTGATCAGTCCGACCGAGACCTTCCGGTACATTAAGAAAATCAATACCATACCCTATAAGATAAAGACGGTATTATTGCTGGATAACAGTGCCAGCGTGGCCGACAAACTGGATGAGATTAAAAAGGCTGCAAAGGCCCTCGTCAGTCTGATAACTGAGAAACAGGAATTTGCCATTTTCAGTTTTTCGGAAAATGCAATACTCATGCAGGATTTTACCAGTAATGTTTCTCTGCTGACAAATGCCATTAACCGGATTATTACAGGTTTTCCAACCACAAACCTGTATGGATCTTTTATTCAGGGCGTAAACAAATGGTCCGAGCAATTCTCAACGACGCTCATTGAGCAGGGTTTTCTTGTGGTATTTACCGATGGAGACGATACGCAGGGGTCCTACACCCTTCAACAGGCCTTAACTGCCAGAGGTGTCAAAAAAGCCTATATGATAGGGCTGGGAAGTGAATTGAATCCCGGACCGCTGAACCAGCTCGCCAATCCCGGCCCCTATTTTCCCATTACCAATGTCAGTCAGCTGGAGCCGGTTTTCAAACAGGTACAGAACGACATCATCCAGTATGCCAACAGCTTTTACTGGCTTAATTACATGACTCCCAAGCGCACGGGCCTGCACACACTGAGGTTGGAAGTTCTCGACAATGATAACACCGGAACCGATTCCTATTATGTCGGGCAGTTCAATGCCAACGGATTCAAATCAGTGTATTCCGGAGTTTTTGTGAATATTTCAGAAAACAATTTGTACGGCCTGGATTCCTTACTGGTTAATGATGCAAATCCCTATGAATTAAGGGCCGTGACCTATTGGGCCTATGAACCGCCGGTGTATTCCTGGAAATCATCCGACGCAACCCTTGTCACCATAGAAAACGACCCACTGTATTTTAACAGGGCCTGGCTCAAGTTTCCCGGAATCAAGGGGGGTACTGCAATCATCACCGTAAATGATAATACCAACGGTTACAAGAAAGAATTCAAGGTAACGGCATACACTCCTCCAACCGTCTCTACGGCTCCCATAACCGATGTCGGTCCGACATCGGCAACCGGAGGCGGCAACGTCACCGGCAATGGCGGTCAGCCGGTTACTGACCGCGGGGTTTGCTGGAATACCTATGGGGATCCGACCATCGGCAATCAGCACACCTCTGATGGGAACGGCATGGGGTCCTTCACGAGCCAAATCGGTGGGTTGAGCCCAAGTTCCCCCTATTTTGTCCGGGCCTATGCCACCAATAGTATCGGAACCTCCTATGGTGATGTTGTCACTTTCAACACCCTACAGCCCGGATTACCATCTGTAACCACCGCTGCTGCAAAAGACACAACAATCAACAGCGCCCTGTGCGGCGGGGAAGTTACGAATGATGGCGGCAGTGCAGTCACAAGCAGGGGATTATGCTGGAGCCTGAATCCAAATCCCGGGTTAACCGATCAGGTTGCAACGGTGGGTTCGGGTAAAGGTACTTTTACCAGAACAATTGCCACTCTCACCCCGGCTACCACTTATTATGTACGGGCCTATGCCACCAACAGTGCAGGGACGGCCTACGGGCAGGAAGTTTCCTTTACCACCACCGTCAGAATTACAGGCACACTTACTGATGCCAGGGATAACAGGACCTATTCGTGTGTAAAAATCGGAACACAAACCTGGATGTCGCAGAACCTGGCGTACCTGCCGGCAGTGAGCCCCTCTGGCACCGGATCGGAAACAGCCATTCACTATTATGTTTACGGCTATGAGGGCACCAGCGTCAGCACGGCAAAAACCCAGGCCAACTATACCAATTACGGAGTGCTGTACAACTGGCCGGCAGTGTTGTCTGCCTGCCCAACGGGCTGGCATCTGCCAAGCGATGCGGAATGGACTGTATTAACCGATTACCTCACCAATAACGGATACGGTTATGGAGGCAGCGGAAGTATTAATGGCAAATCCATGGCCTCGACATCGGGCTGGACTCCCTCCTCAACAGCCGGAACCGTTGGTAACGACCAGGCAAGCAACAATAGCAGCGGTTTTACGGCCCTTCCGGGCGGCAACCGCAACAACAATGGGGGCTTCTACGGCCTTGGCGGCCACGCCTACTTCTGGTCGTCCTCAGAGTATGGGTCGTCGTACGCCTGGGGCCGGTACCTGTACCACTCCGACGCCGGCCTGGGCCGGTACGGCGACTACAGGAGTTACGGTTTCTCGGTCCGGTGCTTACAGAATTGAGGTCTGCCACAATGCGATTCACAAGGCACTTTTTTATGGTTTCTGGTTCAGATACCGGTAGTCACCCATGCACTGACACTCACACTCACACTCACACTCATACCCCCTTCTTCCCCCACGCGACCACCTGTCATTCCCGCGAAGGCGGGAACCGCTTGACGCTGCACCGAGGCCCTTGATGCCGTTCCCGCGGGAATGACAGGTGCTGCTGCGGGTATTTGTGGTAAGGGAAGCGGTTCCCGCCTCCGCGGGAATGACAAGGTCGCGGGGGGGAAATGGGTGTGGGTGTGGGTGTGAGTGTGGGTGG
This sequence comes from Bacteroidia bacterium, assembly GCA_026391235.1. Next base: position 6,091 of record JAPLDV010000732.1, read on the forward strand.
TGAGTTATCTGTTTTGTTGTTCGGTTCCAAAACTGCGGGGACTCTACGGGCAGTGGTGGATGATGCATGAATAACTTGATGAGAGAATTTCATTACGTCTTTTGAAAGTAAGAGGGCCTTGTACTACTTTACCACTATTAGATGTAAAGTAAAGTAACGCAAAGTGATACTGATAGATAAAATGGAACGGAATCGCCAGAAGACCTTGACATTGGATAAACAATTGAGTGTGTATCCATATTAACGTAACTTTATGGTAACAAAAATTCCAAAGCCATTAAAAAGCCATTATATTTCATCCTCTCAGCAATGGCCTTATTCAGTATTTCTGGTCATGACCCTTCCATAGATATTTCCTGGGAAAAAGTTGACGATGGCTTATACCTGTCAGCATATCTTCCTTCCCAAAAATCTTTGGTGGGTGACAGTAAGATTACCATATTAAAGGTTGATCCCTCCAGATATAATTTCAATATGTTTAGTGCAAAGGAAAATGGAGAAAGTGTAAAAAGTGCCAATGAATGGGCTATGGATTTACGGTTGAAACAATGGGTAGCTATGAAACAGGTTTTTTCGAAAATGATGAAAATGATCGCTATTGGCAAATCCCCAATATAATCGGATTAACAAAAAAGTAACTTGAATGTTATGGGTCTTCATTCCCACATCATGCAATTTAACTCGTCATTAGCAGGTTCGACCAATACTCTAGGCCTCAAGTGTGGTGGGTTCTTGTTCGTGATTGATATCCAGGTGAGAACAATGGCGAATTCATAATCCGTACCATGCCGGTAACCCCAGTTTAACTTGCAGGTATTCCGGTAAAAATGTGTCGGACCTGCGAGCATCACTATTGCCATAAAGTTGCTTTCCTCATCCATTAAACCTAATGTTATGCACCAAACCAACAACAATGCTCCCAAAGGAAATGGGATCTGGAAAGGGGAAACCCTCAGGCTATCGTCGTATTTCCTTCCCCTGAATCAGTTGCCGGGTATGACCGCTTTAAACCGAATCCTGAACGACTGATCAATGAATTGGTAGAGCCGGATTATATCGTCATGGGGCAGAAGCCGGATTACCGAAACGATCCTGCCTGGCAGAATGAAGACACACGTCCTGAATTTAATCGAAGGAATCACCTGGCATTCCTGCGAACCTACAATGCACAACGGATTCTTTTTCTCGTGGATAGGCTGGAACTGGAAGAACAGGCAAACCGCGATTTGATCCGATTATTAAAGAACGATTACAAGGTTCTGATTTATAAGCAAAACCGGGATGATTGGCGCAAAGCCGAAATCGTCGTTTCAACCATTCAGACCTTCCTGTCCAATAACCGGTATAAACGGGATTTTGCGCCGGATGATTTCGATATGGTGATCTCGGATGAGGCGCACCGGAGTATCGGAGGAAACAGCCGGGCGGTTTTTGAGTATTTCATTGGGTATAAGTTAGGATTGACCGCCACCCCGAAAGCGTATCTCAAACATATTGATGTGTCGGCATTGGGTTCAAACGATCCACGCGAACTGGAACGGCGAATTTTACTGGATACTTATAAAACTTTTGGCTGCGAAACCGGCGAACCTACTTTCCGGTATTCCCTGCTGGATGGAGTCAAAGAAAGGTACCTGGTTAATCCGGTAGTGGTCGATGCCCGCACGGATGTTACCACCCAGCTTTTATCGGAACAGGGATACGTGGTTACGGAACCCAATGAAAACGGAGAGGATGCCGAAGAATCATTCGTGCAGAAGGATTTTGAAAGGAGTTTCTTTTCGGATAATACCAACCGGGTCTTTTGTCAGACGTTTTTGGATAATGGATTCAAAGATCCGATCACCGGAGAGTTTGGTAAGTCATTAATATTCTGTGTTTCACAAAACCATGCCGCTAAAATTGTCCAGCTATTGAATGAATTGGCTGATAAACTGTTTCCCGGCAAATACAATTCGGACTTTGCCATTCAGGTTACTTCACAAATCCCCGATGCCAAACAGTTCACGTTAAGTTTCAAGAACAATAACTTATCGGGTAGTTTTAACTTCAACCTGCTATATAAGACTTCCAAGACGCGTGCTTGTGTTACAGTCGGGATGATGACTACCGGGTATGATTGTCAGGATATACTGAATCCGGGATTGATGCGGCCGGTTTATTCACCAACCGATTTCATCAAGATCAAAGGTGTTATTGATAAGGTTTGGGGAGAGTAACATGTTGCCAGATCTATAAAACTTCAGATGCAATGCCCATCAAAGTACTTTTTATAACATATATATCTCAGGCCGGTTCCTCTTCTCTGGCTGAAAGGATGCTTATAAAAGGACTTTATTTTAAAGGCATTGATCTTACTGTCATCAGTAATGCACCAACACAGGAATGCAGCGAACTTGAATCATTGGGAATAAGATTTGAATATTTCCCTATTACAAAAAAAATTAGTTTCACCACTATTGCCAGAATACGTAAAATCCTGTTAGCAGAAAAATATGACATAATGCATCTTACTTATGGTAAGGCAATTACAAATAGCCTTTTTGCATCAGGGGGAATTCCTGTAAAAATTGTTGTGTTCTTTGGATCAATGAGTGTTTACTGGCATGACCCAAGCGCTTATCTCTCTTTTCTTAACTCACGTATTGACAAAATCATCTGTATAAGCGATAATGTCAGAGACCATGTAATGAAACAGTTACGAAAGAAAGACCGGAATAAGGCAATTAGGATCTACAGAGGATTTGATCCCGGCTGGCTTGGATCGATAGTACCGGTAACGAGGGGATCGCTGAATATTCCTGAAGATGCATTTGTAATAGGATGTGTTGCCACAGTAAGAAAAATTAAAGGTATCCCTTATTTGATCAATGCTGCAAACTCGCTTCCGGCAGGTCTGCCTGTTTACTTTGTTATAGTAGGCCGTAATTCTGACAGCCGGAAGATTAAAAAAATGGCCGAAGCAACAAAATATGGAGAAAACTTCAGATTAACCGGGAAGCAGCCTATGGCCACTGCTTATACCGCGATGAGCGACCTTTATGTTCAGCCTTCAATAACAGAAGGACTGGGAAGAGCAATTATTGAAGCAATGAGCCTTTGCAAGCCGGTTATTGTTACAGATAATGGAGGAGCAAAGGAACTTATTGAAGAGGGCAAATGCGGCTTTGTGGTCCCGGCAAAATCATCGGCCGCTATCGCTGAAAGAATACTGTATTGTTTAAAAAATCGTGATTTATTAAAGGTCATTGGGGAAAATGCAAGGGAACGTATTAGTAGTTATTTTCATATAGACAGCTCAGTCAGCCAGACCGTTGACCTGTATCGTGAAATAAGAGGTAAGAATTAATCATTTCATTGGTCCATAATCTGGCAACCTCAAGCCTGGCGAACGTTTTCCTTTCGCTGTTGCTTATCTGCTGATTATTCTTTTACCTTCGTGTGCGGCAACATGGACTTTGACAATGTTTCAAGTGGCCTGGAAACCAGTACAAAACGTATCTAAATTACAATGAAACGAATTCATCTGATTCTAACTTTGATGGTTTTCGGGATTACGGTTTCGGCTCAAAAGCATGAATTTCAGATGAAGCTGAGCTCTTTTTTCGACAATACGGAATTTGGATTTTCCAAAATTCAAATGCCACAAACGATGGCAGGGGTTCACGTTGAACCCTCTTTCGGAATTAGTTTTCAAGAAAGCCACAGCATACATGCAGGAGTCAATCTTTTACATGAATTTGGAAGCGATCAGGCCATAGGCTTTTGGGATCCGATGGCATACTATCAGTTCGATAATAAACCATTTCGGTTTCTGATGGGCGCTTTCCCGCGAGAAAATGCGGTAGACAAGTATCCGCGGATATTCTTTCAGGATTCTATTTCCTATTATCGACCAGCAATCAACGGTTTGGTCTGGCAATTCATTAAAAATAATAGTTATGCCAATGTTTGGTTGGATTGGACAAGTCGCCAGACGACCAGGCGCCATGAGGCATTTTTCATGGGATGGAGCGGCAGGCTTTCGTTAAACTGGTTTTATGTGCAGCAATTTGCCTACATGTTTCACTTTGCCGGAATAAAGAATCCGGCAGTAGATGAAGCCTTGCACGATAATGGTTTAATCCTTTCGTCGCTGGGGATAGATCTGGCAAATCAGGCGGGGTTCGAAAAGCTTGAATTAAATGTGGGATACGTGGCAGGATTGGAACGGGCGAGGGCCGAAAGCAGTAACTGGCACATTCAAAAAGCTCTGTTATCAGAAGTGAGAGTCGAATACAAGGGGATTGGCTTAATGAATACCTTTTATAAAGGTGATGGTCAGATGTATTATTATAAAAGCCATCGCAATGAATTGTACTGGGGTGATCCCATGTATCAGGCTTCTGCCTATAACCGTACGGATATGTACATCAATTTCCTGAATTCGGATGTGATAAAAGCGCGTTTTACCTACTCTCTTCATTTTGCTGAAGGAACAACGTATCACGAGCAAATGCTCAAAGTTTCGTTCGATATCAATCGTCACGGCAAGAAGGATGCATTACCTCCCCGCTATCTTTGGAGCACCTGGTTTAACTAAATACCGGTAGTTACTAAAACTGAAAGAATGGTCAGATATGTTTAAACCAGATTACAAAAAGATTTTCCTTTTCCTTTTGATTGTCACATTTGTCCTCAATTTAGCGCAGGCACTCTTTACCGGCATTTTGAGCGATGAAGCCTATTATGGATTGTATGGAGCCAATCTTAGCTGGGGATATTTTGATCATCCTCCAATGGTTGGTTTATTAGTCAAATTAAGCTCATTGATCTTCTCAGGCACATTAGGCATCCGGTTTATGAGCGTTGTTGTGCATGTTTTCACTATCCTGCTGACATGGAAACTGATCGAAGAAAATCATCCGGATACACGCAAAGTGGCTATTTTCTTTTTGTTAGTCGGGACTTCGGTTATGTTTTCAGCGTATGGATTTGTAACCACTCCCGACTCTCCTCTTTTATTTTTTGTAGCTCTGTTCCTCTATGCTTACCGAAATTTCCTGAAAGAAAAGAATTGGGGAGCAACACTTCTGTTATCCGTTGCAATGGCAGGAATGATTTATAGCAAATACCAGGCTGCTATTGTTATTGCTTTAGTGGTTTTCTCAAATCTCCGATTGCTTCGCAATGGAAAATTCTGGCTATCAGGCATATTCGCTTTAGTATTATTATTTCCCCATTTCTATTGGCAATATATTCACGATTTCCCCGGATTCAAATATCATTTGGTCGACCGTTCGGGTATTTTTAAATGGCGCTATATCTACGAGTATATACCTAATCAAATGGCTTCTTTCAATCCATTTATATTCTGCGCAATCATTTTCGTACTTCTAAAATTCAAAGCAAAAGACACCTTCGAACGGGCACTCTATTTTTTAATTATCGGATTTATTGCATTCTTTTGGATAACCGGTTTTCGGGGGCATGTTGAACCGCATTGGACTGTTTCAGCTGCTATTCCGACGATCATACTGCTTTTTCGCCGCAGTTTTGAGAACAAAAAGTTGATGGGATACGTACTGAAAGTCATTCTTCCCTCTTTTTTGCTGGTTTTAGTTATCCGGCTGTTGATTATTGTGAACGATACGGCAAAAACAATGGCCGGTTTTGATAAACGGAGAGCAGAGACAGAGTATGTGGGGAAATTGGCAGGAAATGTACCTGTGCTGTATATAGGTTCGTTTCAGAGTCCATCGACCTACTCTTTTTTCAATGGCAAAAAGGCACTCTTGATCAGTACCCTCGATACACGCCGCACGCAATTCGATTTCTGGCAATGGGAAACTCAGTATCAAAACAGAGCCGTTTTTGTTTGTGCTGATATTCCCGGCAAATCAAGAACTTTTGAAAGTGGCGAACAAAGTGTTACGGGATTTTTTACTGATAGTCTGCAAACAGTTACCCGGATGCGCATCAAGTACATTCCTCCTGCGAATCAAATGATTTCAGGACAAAATATCGTACTTGATTGTACGATTCAAAATCCTTATACCTTCTCAATTGATTTCAATCACCAACAGTTTCCTGTTGAATTAAAGGCAGCTTTCTTAAAACGCAAGGCAACATTTCTTCAACCGGTTCAAATGGATCATCCTATTGGAATTATTCAACCTGGAGAGAGTATCAACAGGACTTTGAGCTTTGTTGTGCCCAAGCTTGGGAGAGGAAAATACCAGTTTGGTCTTTCACTTACCAATTGTCTGGGACCATCACTCAACAGTAAATATGAAAAAGTAAATCTTGAATAATTTGTTTAGCAAAGTACTCATATATAAGTTTTTAAAGTTTTGTGCAGTCGGCTTCTCAGGCGTTTTTGTTGATTTTGGTCTCACCTGGTTGCTGAAAGAAAAAGCTAAGTTTAACAAGTATTTGGCCAGCTCACTTGGATTTGTCACAGCTGCCACTTCCAACTATTTTCTCAACCGGTTTTGGACTTTTCATAGCCAAAACAATCAAATTGTTACCGAATACTTCTCCTTTTTCTTTATTTCAATCATGGGTTTAGGTATTGTTAATCTACTTATTTACATTGCTAACGACAGGCTTAAAATCAACTTCTATGTAGCCAAACTCCTGGCAATCGTCGTGGTAACGATTTGGAACTTCGTAATGAATTATTCGTTCACTTTTCGTTGATATATAGTTTTCTCCGGGTTGGTTGGACACTTTTAACGGCTTGGTAAATGACTTTTGCTCCAAAAAAACAACCGCTTGCATTTCACAACGATATTTTGAATATTTTTAAAGCCTTTAAATCAGGAGATCGTGCCAAAATTTTTTAAAAAATATTTCTCTGATATCAGGCTGACCAGGAATCTGTATGTATTGCTGATCTGGCGATTCATCATGGTGATGGTTCTCTTTTCAATCTGCAGGGTTGCTTTCTACCTGATCAACCGTGGATATTTCCCGAATACAACGTTTCCCGGTATGATGAGATTAATGGGCGGCGGGCTATCTTTTGATACAACTGCCGTTCTCTATACCAACCTGCTCTATTTCTTCCTGCTTCTGCTGCCTTTCACTTTCAGGTATAATCTGATATACCAAAAAGTAATGAAATGGATCTACCTGATCACCAACAGTATCGCATTATTGCTTAATTGCTGCGACTTTATTTATTTCCAGTTTGGTTTTCGCCGCACTACGGCATCAATCTTCCGCGAGTTTCAGAATGAGACCAACCTGGGTGCCCTTTTGCCAAAGGCCATGGTGGGTTACTGGTATGTTGTTCTGATCGGACTCGCTCTGATAGCTATTCTTTATTTTACCTATGGTCCTTCCCATATTTCTAAATCCGCAGCACGCAAAGGCTGGAAAGCGCAAGTCCTTCCGCTTGTGAGAAGCACAGTGCTGTTTGTTGTTTTTTCAACATTAATTGTCGGAGGCCTGAGAGGGGATTTCAAACATAGTACCCGTCCGATAACTCTGAGCAATGCAGGGAAATATATCAGCGAACCTCTCGAGGCAAATATTGTGCTCAACACCCCTTTTGCTATTTACCGGACCATCGGCAAGCAATCATTAGAGAAACAAAATTATTTCAAAAGTCAGGAAGAGCTGGAGAAAGTGGTTAACCCTGTCCATCAGCCGGTTGTAAATGATTCCTTTCAAAAACAGAACGTCGTAATCCTGATTCTCGAAAGTTTTGGCTGCGAGTACACGAAGAGCTATGGACATCACCTGGATGGTGGTACTTATGAAGGTTACACTCCATTCCTCGATTCGCTTATCGGTAATGGCCTCATATACCTTGAGTCATTCAGTAACGGGCGTAAATCCATAGATGCCATGCCATCGGTTCTCACCAGTATTCCGATGCTGGTGGAGCCCTTTCTGCTGACATCCTATTCCGCTAACAAAACCAACAGCATAGCATCGATCCTTAATGGTAAAGGCTACCATACCGCCTATTTTCATGGCGCACCCAATGGCTCGATGGGTTTTCAGGCCTTTGCCAATGCAATCGGCTTCAAAGAGTATT
>JAPLDV010000065.1 GCA_026391235.1 Bacteroidia bacterium
GTTCAATCCGGTGAACTTTAACGCGGATGAGTGGATTGGACTGGCAAAGGAAACCGGGATGAAATATTTCGTGATCACCTCAAAGCATCATGATGGATTCGCTCTGTGGCCTTCGGAATACACTGACTTTGATATCGCTTCAACACCATACAAGAAAGATGTGCTGAAAGCTATGGAGCTGGCATGTGAAAAGCAGGGGATCATGTTCGGGACTTATCATTCCATACTCGACTGGCATCATCCGGATTATACCACCCGTTATGGCGGCGATCCGAGGCCGGTCGACAGCTCAACAATGGTTAAGTATAAAAAGTATCTGTTTAATCAGGTGAAGGAACTGGTTCAGAATTATCACACCAATATCCTTTGGTTCGACGGGCAATGGGAAGGTTCTTGGACACACAAGGATGGAATGGAACTCTATAAATATGTCCGCGACATGCGCGACGATATACTGATCAATAACCGGGTGGATAAGGGTTTCAAAGGAATGGCCGGGATGACTGATAGTGTTGCCAAATATGCCGGTGATTATGGAACACCTGAACAGCGGATCGGGGGATTCAGCCGGGATTATCCGTGGGAATCCTGCATTACAGTGGGTGAACAGTGGGCATGGAAGCCTAACGACAAACTAAAAAGTGTGGATGAGATTGTGCATACCCTGATTAAGACGGTTGGCGGCAATGGTAACCTTTTGCTTAACGTTGGCCCGATGCCCGACGGCCGGATCGAACCAAGGCAGGTTGATTTACTGAAAGGAGTGGGGAATTGGGTGAAGGTTAATGGTGAAGGGATTTACGGTACTCGCGGCGGTCCGTTCCTGCCCAACGATAAAATGGCTTCCACGCATAAAGGACAGTTCATCTATCTGCATGTTATGGATAAAACCATGAAGGAAATTAAACTGCCTCTGCCTCAAGGAGTAAAAGCTACAAGAGTCAGCCTGCTGGGTGGAAAATCCGTGAGTTATGATAACCGCCAACGGGAGTTGCTGATCCGGGTACCGGAGAATATTTTGGATTCACCGGCTTACGTACTGAAAATCAGGATAAACCGGGATGCCTCCAGGATAGAACCCATCGAATTTAATAGCGCTCAGAAGCAGTTGAAATGATATAACAGGGGTATCGATAAACTCCGATTACACCAAAATTCAGGTGATGGCATTTTGGTCCAGCCTCTTAATCATATCGCTCTGTATCAGCCAGTATGACTAACCTATAGTTTCAACCTTGGGGTTTTTTAAGTCTGGTGAGTTTTTCGCGGTACCCGAAATTGTATGACAGGGCCAGCGAGCCAAATGCTTTATTACCAAGATAAATCGCCGGACTAAAGTAAAGGTGGTCAAGGAGGCGGAATTCTCCCATAATGTAAAAGTTGGTCACTAATACATCTGAATTAAATCCGCTGAATGACAAACCAGTTCTAAGCGCTATCTCGCCATTTGTCCTGAACCCTGATCCCAATCCGAGGTGGAAATACGAAAGATGTCCGTTTATTTGCATCTTATCGAGTATGCCGGCATCAAAGAAAAAGACATTCGTAGGACCAAAACGAACAGAAACGGAAGGCAGAAATCTCAAGGAATCCGGCCACTGCGGTGTCCGGAAGACATTCAATCCAAGCCCCAATCCGATAGCCCTGCGATTATATTCAATAAAAGGATTTATTCCGTAGGTAAATGACCCGGGATCCTCCCAATAGCTGCCCTGCAGATGGGTACGGCTGTTAATATCGGCAATCCAGCCCCGTGCGCCAAAACCAAATTGGTTCTGTTTGTTTGGCTGGTAATGATAACTGAGGCTGATACCACCGGTAGCCTGATTCAATACTTGTCTGCTTGTTATATTGCCCTGGCAGTCTTTGGTACGGTGTTCATAATTGCCGGTACTTCCGGCAATACTTAAATTAAACCAGGTTTTAACCGGATCCTGCCTGAGTGAGTCCGCCTCGGTTTTAATCAGATCCTGGCTCATCGTGGTAAAGGCAATCAGCAAAATCAGGATGAATGCCAGTCGGGTTTTTGAAAAGGCAACAGCCAGAAATAATTTATACAGGGTTGCAGCCACCGCGAAGGTCACCAGAATCTGTAAAAGAACGAGTTCCTGGAATTCAAACAAACGTCGCAGGTTCCAGATCAGAAAAATTACGATAAACAAGGTGATCAAGGTCCGGGGCAGATTTTCCTGCAGTGGTATTTCAACCCGGACCGGGCTGGCCCTTCTCTCTTTCCTGATCAGAAATAAAGTAAAAGCAAGAGCCAACACCAGAATAATCCATTGCAAATAATTGATTCCCAGGAACGATTGGGAATACCATTTAATGGCCGGAGTTTCCCGGAAGAATTCCACCACAAACCGCATCATACCCAATAGAAGCATGCCAAATATCCCCCGGCTGCCCGGTGATTTCCATGCACCGCGGGTTCCCCAGATAATTGTCCACACGATCAGTGCACCAAAAACCATATATAGCTGAGCCGGATGAAGTCCGCAGGTGACCAGTTCTCCGGCATGTATTTGTCCCGTGGTCATATAATGATCGAATGCCGATGTCCCGGCCGGATAAGAAACTGCCCATGGCAGATTGGTGGGCCTGCCGTAACAACATCCGTTGATAAAACATCCGATGCGCTGAACAACCAGCATCCAGGGCAGTATCATGATCATCGAATCCATAATGGATGTTCTGAGCTTCATGAACCAGCGTACTGCCATCAATCCGATTGCAAAGAACAGCACGCCGCCCGGAACAAATTTGGAATAAACCTGATCACCGGCGGAGGAGGCGATCAATCTAAACCAATCACTTACGGGAAAGCCCATGAGCTTTATACCCGCAATGAATAAGGTCAATAACAAAGCAACAACGGTTAGCCAGGCCGCTGCAGAATAATTTTTTCTGATTCCGTAACCAATCAGAAAAATAGTTCCGATCAGAAGATTGGTCAGATAAAACCAGCCAAAGGGTATATAATCAGGCATTTCACAGGTTTTTAGAAGTTCTTATACGGAGCGAATAGGTTAATGTTTCGGCCATAAACTGATAATGTTAAACATTTGAAAATTGAAATTATTTATTGATCGTCATGCTTCAATAATATTATCAGGGAACCGTTTAAACTTTTGATGTTCTTTTATGTTCTAATGGCACTTATAGGTATTGCTGATGAAGATCAAATTCTTGTTTTTTTGTTTTGCCGTTTTCACCTTATTGGTTTCTTATAATTCAATGGCTGAGGATGATAGATATTCCTTAAGCGGTTATATCAAGGATGCTAAAACAGGAGAGGTATTATTGTATGCCAATGTGGTGATCGCTGAACTCAAAACAGGAGCCTCAACCAACCAATATGGGTACTATTCGCTGAAGGTACCGGCAGGCAACTATACCATACAATATTCCTATCTTGGTTATGAAACGGTTTCCCGAAAGATTAGCCTCAAATCCAATATCAATGCGGATATCGAGCTTGTTCCAAAATATACTTCACTTAATGCAGTGGAGATCACGGGAAAAAGTGAGAAAAATTCGGTCAGGAGTCTGGAAATGAGTGCTATTCAGTTAGACATCAAGCAATTGAAAGCGATTCCCCTGCTATTTGGCGAAAGAGACATTCTGAAAAGCATCCAGCTCTTGCCCGGCGTGAGCCCCGGCAGTGAAGGAAGCAGTAACTATTTTGTCAGGGGTGGCGAGGCCGACCAGAACCATATTCTACTGGACGAAGCACCGGTTTATAACGCATCCCACCTGATGGGTTTCTTTTCTGTGTTTAATTCAGATGCGATCAAGGACGTCAAGCTTTATAAAGGAGGGATACCTGCACCATATGGAGGGCGCGTATCATCGGTGCTCGATATCCGGATGAGGGATGGAAATTCAAAAGAATGGGGAGTATCCGGCGGCATCGGACTGATTTCATCCCGCTTAACTATTGAAGGCCCCCTGGTTAAAGATAAAGGCTCAATCATGATATCGGGCCGCAGGACTTATGCTGACGTTGCAGTAAAGGCGGTGAGTAACAAGGCTGACAGCACTACCTTTTATTTTTATGATTTCAACCTGAAAGCCAATTACATTCTTGGAGTCAAGGACCGTTTGTATTTATCGGGATACATTGGCAGGGATATTTTCGGAAGGAAGCAGATCGGTTTCGATTCCGGGAACGCTACACTTACTTTGCGATGGAACCACACTTTCAACCAGGAGCTTTTCTTAAATACCTCGCTGATTTACAGTGATTACAATTACGGATTCAAAGCATCGTTCGGCGCTAACTCCTTTAAACTGACATCGGGGATTCTCGATTATAGTATAAAACAGGATTATACATGGTATCCGAATACGAACAACATGATACGCTTTGGATTGAATTCAGCCTATCATCAGTTCAAGCCCGGAAATTTTACTTCCGGAAATGAATCTGATACAACCGGTATCCTTAGCACTATTCAACCTCAACAGGCCCTCGAGAGTGGAGTATATATTTCCAATGAGCACAAAATCAGTGAGACCTTCAGCATGAATTACGGCTTAAGGCTGAGCCTTTTTAACAACATCGGACCATATTCGGTTAAGTCCTACAACAGCAATAAGGAGATTATTGATTCAACCGCCTATTCCAACGGTAAAATCTATAATACCTATGTTGGATTTGAGCCGAGGATAACAGCGAACTATCTGCTTAACAGTACAAATTCAATTAAGGCCAGCTATAATCGAATGTTTCAATACCTGCATATCCTCTCAAATTCAATATCGAGTTCCCCAACTGATATCTGGGCACCCAGCACACCTTTAATTAAGCCGACCATTGCGGACCAGGTTGCACTGGGATATTTTAAAAATCTACCAAAGAAGAACTGGGATCTGAGTGTTGAAGCCTATTATAAAATTTTAAGCAATCTCGTTGATTATAAGAACGGCGCTAATACATTTTTAAATCCGGATTTGGAAGCAGAGCTTGAGTTTGGCAGGGGCAGGGCGTACGGCGTGGAATTCGCGGTCAGCAGGAATAGCGGTAAGCTTACCGGCTGGGTCAGTTACACCCTTTCAAAATCAGAAAAACAATTTGATCAGATCAATTTCGGGAAATGGTTCTCTGCCCGGCAGGACCGGACGCACAATATTTCCATTGTTGCAACCTATCAACTTACCGACAGATTTGCCTTTTCGGGAAATTGGATTTATTATACCGGTGATGCAGTAACCTTTCCGAGTGGTAAATACCTGATCGATAGTGCGTTAATAAATCTTTATACCGAGAGAAACGGTTCACGTATGCCCAATTATCACCGGTTGGATTTGGGAATTACTTATCAATTTAAGCCTAAAAGGAGATGGAGCTCCGATATTAATGTGTCGGTATACAATGTGTACGACCGGAAAAACGCCTACAGTATTTCGTTCAGGGAAAGTGAAACAGTACCCGGAACCACTGAAGCAGTGCGACTTGCGCTTTTTGGAATTGTACCCTCTATAACCTGGAACTTTAAGTTTTAGAAAAAAATGACCAAATTAAATTCCTTACCGGTTTTTCTGATTCTTTCCCTGGCTATTATTTTGGCTTCGTGCGAGGATGTTATCAAGCTCGATTTAAAAAACTCACCATCCAGAACCGTCATCGAAGCTACCCTCAACGTATCCAAAGGGGAATGCATGGTTCAGGTGACTAAATCGCTCGACTTTTATCAGATTGATTCATTTGTTAAGGTTGAAAGGGCAACTGTTGAACTGGTAAACGGTTCAGGTGCGGTGCAGACTTTACCTGAAGTCAGCCCGGGTACTTATTTTGCTGGCAATCTGTTCGTCAGCCCGGGTGAGATTTTTCGTTTAAACATTAATGGATCTGATGGCCAGAAATATTCTGCTCAAACAAAAGCTCCGGAGGACGTTCTGTTGGATAGTTTAAAGGTGGTTCCGGGTTTTGATGATCCCCACCCTGGAAGCTCACCAAGATATCTGTTAAATCTTAAATGGAAGGATCCTGTAGCTGTAGCCAATTTCTACCGGTTTAAGGTAACAACCAACGGCAAACCGCACAGCGGAAGCTTCAGTATTACCAATGATAAATTCTTTAATGGAACTGAGGTAGACATGCCTCTTAACCGGTATCATTTTGAAATTGGTGATACTGTTCGCCTCGAATTTCAATCTATAGATTCTTTAAGTTATTCATATTACAGCCAGATCAATGATATGGCGCGACCCAGTTTCGTTGCAGCAACCCCGTACAATCCCGTCGGAAATTTTGATAATGGTGCCCTGGGATATTTTGGAATTTACTATTCCGATGTCAGGGACCTCATAATTTCAATATTGTAAAATACACTATTTTCGATTTGGGATTTGTTTTTGGATTCTGGCTAAAAGAATTAATCTTACGGTATGGAGAGTAAAGAAATCATAAATTATTTCGTTGTCCCCGATAAGCCCGGCCGAAAGTACACAACAGAAAATGATACCCGGTGGGGTGGATTTTTTGAGCCCGACCCGTCTGAAAATCCTGGTAAAACAGATGATGGCCTAAGGGTGGTGCTTTTTGCCAGTTGGGATTACGGTTACCTTGTGCTTGAAACACTGAAGGAATTTGAACAGAAATTTCCGGGACAATTAAATCTTGTCGGATTGGTAACAGATGATCCAGTGAACCCGGATGCCAAAATCTCTTTGAAGAAACGCGTTTGGAATTTACTTGAATTGCCATACCGGGTTATAGATGAGACGTTTATCATCGAGTCTGGTCTCAACCACGGAATTCCTGTTTATACTGGCGAGGTCAAGGTAAAATCATTTCAGAGGATCATGGAAAAATGGAATCCTGATGCAATCCTTGTATGTGTTTTCGGTCAAATCATCGATTCTTTCACAATAAACTTGCCCCGCTACGGTATTTATAATTTTCATCCTTCAGATTTATCACTGCACCAGGGAGCCGGTCCTGCTCCTTACGACGATCTTGCAAACCGTTGTGAGGGAACCACAGTGTGGTCCGTCCATCATATTACTGAGGAGGTTGATCGCGGCGAGGTGGTCGGGAAATCCACTCCGGTTAATGTACTTGATTCAAAAGGAGATTTGCCAGGGAATCCGCTGGTTGTTTATCATAAACTTGCAGAAGTACTAAGTCCACTGGCATACTTTCTGGTGAAAGAACTGAGTCGGAATTTTGAATTGAACAGACCCGGCAAGATTGGCCGTATCGACTTTGACGGGTTGATTCCGGATAAAATTAAAACCAGCCTCATGCAACCGGTTACCCATGATTCATGGACTGATGTACTGACGGTTCCTGAGGGATTCCTATTTAAGCCTGGGCAAAATGAACCGGTAAGTCAGGTAGGCGCTGATCGCTGATACACAGATCGATAAGAATGTACCGAGATAGAGACCGGTATAAAGGTAAAGGTATCTCAGTGCAATGGCATAAACAGCCAATGTAATCATTCCTGTTACCATGAGCGGCTTGGTCATTGCTCTGGAAAATTCAATACCATGTGCCTGATATGAAATGGTCAGCGTTGAAATAAACATGGCCGGGAATGCTGCAATCACTCCTTCTAACTCAGGATTTCCGATCCTTGCAATGAGAACGGTCGACATAACTACAGCTCCCCCAAACACAGAACGGATGGCAAGATGTTTTTCCGGCTGCCCATTTTTTTGAGAGGATACGGACTTGATTAATAAGTACTTTTCAAGAATAAAGTATGCGAAAAGCATTACTGCAGCATATATCGCCAGGTTGAGTATGAATTTTTCCCACCTGAAAAACACTACTATTGTTGATAAAAGAAACCAGAAACACAAACTTGATATTAGAGCAAGCATAAAACCCAGGCGGGCGATAAAGGCATAAACAACTAAAAATAAACCGGATATTGCAATGGCGATCGGAAATATGGTAGTAGCAGATGAAGCAATTTCAGGGGATTGTGTAAACCCAACGAAAAAAAAAGATAAAAGTGCCGTTGAAGGAAGTCCTCCGATGAACCCGCCGGTCTTACTGCCTAATCGAAGCCCGGCAAGAACGGTAAAGTATATCCAGCAGCTTCCGATCAGGAATGTCAGGAGTAATTGCAGGAGAAATATTTTAGTTATCATCAGTGCCAACATCAAATAAATAGTAGGAAACCTTCAGTTATTTGATAAACTCCCTGAGGATTCTGCGCAAACCTCCCTCTTCCTGGTAGCCGATGACCTTTCTGACCCCGTTGCCATTCGGATCCACCAGAATAAGAGTAGGGTAGCCAGTGATGCCATATTCATCGGGATACGTCTTGGTGCTGTCCAAAACCTGGGTCCAGAGAGCCCCGTCGTTGCGGATGGCTTCCTTCCAGCGGTTGTAATCTTTTGGTTTATCGACGGAGATGCTGACGATCTCGAAGTTTTTAGACTGATTCCAGTCTTTGTAAATCTCTATCATGTGCGGAGTCAGCTTGCGGCACCAGGGACAATCCACGTACCAGAAGTCCAGCAGCACCCATTTGCCTTTGAAATCGGATAAAGAGACCATCTTCCCGGTAGTATCCGGAAAAGTAAATCCGGGAACCGGTTTGCCGGAGATGGTTTTTTCAGCGATTTCATATTCCTTGACAATGCTTTGATATCGTTCATCGTTTGTAAAAGCCTTAAATGCGTCAACATAAGTCTTCAGGTATTCGACCGGCTCATTGCGGATGATCGGAAGAGAGATAACCAGTCCGGCATAATTGGGATTGGCTTTGATCAGCTCCCTGGTTATTTCCAGGTTCTTTTTCTTTGCCTCTTCCTGGACGATCCAGGCGGTTTCGCACTCCTCCTTGCTGCGGGGCACCTTGGCATATACCTTGCCCCATGCTTTCCAGGTTTTCAACACTTCATCGTAGGAAGGCTTCCCTTCATCGATAAGCTTTTGAAGAATGATATTGTTTTGAGTTCCCCCGATTTTATAACCTGACTCTTTTGTATAGTTGACCGTAATTTTCCCGGGCTCCAGGATCAGACGGGTATTCAGCTGGGATGGCATGGGGAATCCGATGGATACCAGTTTCGGAAAGGTGTCAATGGTACCCGAGAAGGTGCATCTACCGCCTTTGAGCACCAGCGTATCCGAAGTAGTATACCAGTTATTATGAACCATCAGGCTGTCGGGACCACCCTCAGCCGTAACTTCAATGATATAATGGTTTTTTGGTCCGCAGGAGGTGGCAAGGAGGAGGATCAGGACTCCGGTAAAAAGGTTTTTCATTGCGTCTGGGGTTTTTTGCATGGTTTGTTTATCAGATTAAGCAAAATACAGATTAACTGGCAATTACGACACTAAAACTCGTTATTGATATTTTTTTGTATTGTATTTTTTAAATATTGGCAGATCTGTTTCGATAATTTGCCAAACAGCGATTACTTTGATATTGAAATATTCATGGGCAATAAAATTCCTGAATAAACGAACCTTATACCAAGGGTAATCATATTTTTCCAATTTGTTTTGGAAATATTAGTCCAAAGTAATGTTTTTGTTGCTTACTCCGTCAATTTTTTGACAAACTGTTATACTATCTTCGCAGCTAATCAGTTTTTGTTTTGTGATTTGCCAAACCCCTGACCCTTATGACGAATATCCTTGAAGATGCCGCCGCGATTGCATCCCGTTTTATCAATAATACCAACCGCCATGTATTTCTTACCGGAAAGGCAGGGACAGGAAAAACGACATTTCTGAAGTACATTGTTGAGCAAACATATAAAAATACCATTGTGGCTGCACCCACGGGAATTGCTGCCATCAATGCCGGAGGGGTCACCCTGCATTCACTTTTTCAGTTGCCTTTCGGAACATTCATCCCATCCAATAACCTTCCAAATTCGGGGTACATCCCGATACAGCTGAACACCCCGGATTCCCTCCTAAGGGGGCTACAGATGCATGCATCAAAACGTAAATTGTTGAGAGAGATGGAGCTGTTGATCATCGATGAAGTGAGTATGCTGCGTGCAGATCTGCTGGATGCGATTGATGTAATTTTAAGGTGGGTGAGAAGGAATAAATACCAGCCATTCGGCGGAATTCAGGTACTGTTTATCGGCGACCTGTTTCAGCTTCCTCCGGTGGTCAAGCAGGAGGAGTGGGAATTTCTTCAGCCGTATTATCCGGATATCTATTTTTTCTCGGCAAGGGCTCTTCAGAATCTGCAACCTGTTTATATTGAGCTGGATAAAATTTATCGGCAGACAGATAACCACTTTATCACCGTGCTGAACCATTACCGGGAGAACAAGGTTTCGCGTGAGGATGTGGAGGCATTGAACCAACGGTATAATCCGCATTTTCAGGCCGAAAACGAAGATGGATACATTCACCTGACCACGCATAACCGGAAAGCCGATACCATTAACAGGGAAGCATTAAAGGAGCTGCCAGGGGAACTGTTCAGCTATGATGCTTTAATCGAAGGGGATTTCAATGAATATCTCTTTCCTGTGGAGGCCACTCTTGAACTGAAAGAGGGAGCCCAGGTAATGTTTATTAAAAACGATTATTCCGGCGACCATGAATATTTTAACGGTAAAATCGGAAAAATCAACTCCCTTTCTGATGATGAAATCAGAGTCATTTTTAACGATGGAAATCCGGATATTGCAGTTGAAAGATATATCTGGGAGAACAAGAAATTTACCTTGTCCGATGAAACCAACGAAATTGAAGAGTTAGTTGTAGGAACTTTTTCACACTATCCTCTCAAACTGGCCTGGGCAATTACCGTGCATAAAAGCCAGGGATTGACATTCGAGAAGGCCATCATCGATGTATCCTCAGCATTTGCTCCGGGGCAGATTTATGTGGCATTATCCCGGCTGGTTTCCCTGGACGGACTGGTCCTTTCATCACGCGTGCCTTTCGCGGGTCCCGCTCAGGATGAAGCACTTAAGCTGTTTGTTCAACTTAAAAAATCTGATCCGCCGCCTGTAAATGTTTTGCCTTTGGAGATCCGGAATTGCATCCGTGATTCTGTGTTGAAATCATTTAATTTCAATCCGTTATTAAACACGCTGCATTATTTTACCGATAGCCATGATAAAGATGAAACAAAATCGGTGAAACAGAAGCAAAAAAGCTGGGCGAAAAAGCTGGAGTCGGATTTTAAACCGCTAAAAGAGACTGCGGATAAGTTTTTGGATCAACTGAAGAGAATCCTGAAAACTCCGGATGATAATTACCTGGCACTGTTAAGTGCACGAATGGAAGCTGCCAAGGGTTATTTTGAACCCCTGATTAATGATTTCGGTGCGAGAGTCCATAAACAAATCAGGGTAATGGACTTCGAGAAAAAGGCCAAAGCATACCTGGCTGAATTGACCGATCTGGAAAGACTTTTCTTTAAACAGCGGCAGATCATCTATAAGGCAGAGGAGCTTATCCGATCTGCCATGCAGGATGCAGAATTTTCGAAAGAAACACTGCTCGCTTCAACGCTTTATAAAGGGAGAGTGGCGAAGGACGGTAAGGACGTTAAGAAAGAGAAGGACGTTAAGAACGTAAAGAACGTTAAGAACGTAAAGAAAGAGAAGAAAGAGAAGAGTGATAAAGTGACCTTTGATTTATTTAAGGAGGGGAAAGCAATAAAACAGATTGCTGCAGAGCGTTCTCTGGCTGTCGGGACTATCGAGGGGCATCTTCTGCCCTATGTTTCAAAAGGGTTGATTGATGTCTTACAGATTGTGGAGGAGGCAAAAGTTACCAAGGTCCTCGAGCTCATAAAAGAGCTGGACACCATTGCATTGGGGCCTTTAAAAGAACAACTGGGAGATGAGGTCAGCTATATCGAGCTGCGATTTATCATGGCGCACCGGTTAGCACGAAACTTGTAATCCGGAATGGTAATGATCTACTTCGCAATTTTATATATTTTAATATTTTTATATTCACCGATTTTATTGGAGAGATATTTTAGCGCAAAGGGGAACTTAGTCGAAATATCTTCATTAATTATAATGTATTTAGCTCCGTTTCTTATATTTCTCGAAAACCTTACACTATCTCGGCAAGATCCCATAATGTTGGACCATCCTTTTAAATTCATGTTGTAAAGTGAAGCAGGTGTTTCATCAGGAATGCACATAACGGTATCCTGATCTTTTATGCCAATTGAATGTAAATAGGGTGAAACGGATTGGAAGGCATGATAGGTAGGGTCAGACTGCCAGCCATTATAACGTACCCTCAGAACCCTGTTTGTATGATAAACATTAAATAAAAGGAATACCGCGAAAGCTATTTTAAGAAATATGGAATTGAAAATTTTGAAATTTAATTGTTTGAGATTTGAAAAAAACAACACGATAGTAATTGCCGGTAAAATATATAGATTGAGTAAAAAATAATCATGGTTGTCGAACTTGTCGAACCAAAGCAGTGCAAAGAAAATTGTTCCTATGAAAAGAAAAAGGTTAAAAAGATAAAGAAACTTCTCCTTGGTTTTATAATAGATTATATTAAAGAGCAACATCAATCCCAGGAGAATTAAGGTATAGCGGTGGAAGTAGTGGTCTAACCATACATTCTTCATTGAATGCAAAATATCATGTATTCCGGCTTTGTCTAAATCCCAGATGGGACAAATTGAGGTAAGGAAATAGGTCGAATTATGTATTTGGTTGTATTTTTTGGCAAAGAGTATCCAGGCTGCTATTGTACCAATCATCAAGATAACCGGTATAATAAATCGTTTATAATTATTAGCGATGGAATTTCCCAGGCCGATATTGGTAAGTCTTAACAGATCAAACAAAACAACTGCGCCGATTGCAGTAAAACCCAAAAGGCCGGATATTTTACAGCTGCCTGCAAGAAAAAAGAATATAATGGAATAATAAAAATGTTTATTCGAATTATTTTTATAAAATATGTAAAAATGGTATACGGCAATAAATCCCAGAGAAAGTGCCGTAGAATCAGTTAAAAAATTATTGCCATAATATGCCAATACCGGAGATGCAAAAAACAGAAGTATGGTACAAATCGACAAAAATGCATTATTCAGAATTTTATAAGAAAATTTGAAAAGATAGAAAAGTCCTAAGAAGTATATGAAAGTGTTTAATATTCTAAAAATATAATCATGAAAGCCAAAAATTTTATATAAGATTGCGACAGTATAATACATTAAAGGTATTTCGCTTGGTGCAGAAAACCCGCTTTTATATAAATCAACGGTGAGATGGTGCGTTTGAGGTTTGAAAAATTGCATACCATCCTGATAGTAATTTAGCGCTAAAGATGCACAATCGGCCTGGCGCCATCGATGAACAGATTGTGGACGCTTAAATGCTATACTTTGATAATTATAATACAGGGATATTGCCACAAGAAAGAAAATGAAATAGGAAGCGGGATTTTTAAAGATCGTTTTCATAAAGCAGTGTTTCTTCCTGTTTTTGACGATCGCATTAGCGAACATAATTAGCGGAGCGAAGCGGAGCATATTTTGCGAAGCACATTTACTTTACGAAAAGTTTGATAATAAGGTAGGTGCCCCCACTCATAATGATGCACGCAGGAATCGTGAGCACCCAGGCGAGAACGATGTTGCCGGCAACACCCCAGCGAACCGCACTGAGACGTTTAACCGAGCCAACTCCCATGATTGAACCGGTTATGGTATGTGTGGTACTCACCGGAATTCCTCCGAGTGTGCTGCCGATTACGGTTAAGGCTCCGGCTGTTTCGGCACAGAACCCCTGAACAGGTTTCAGATGGGTAAGTGAAGAACCAAGGGTTTTTATCACCTTCCACCCGCCGGCCAGGGTTCCGGCACCAATGGTGACATAACTGGCAACGGCTACCCAGGTCGGAACCACGAACTCACCCTTTAGATAGCCGGTGCTGAACAATAGAATGGTGATGATCCCAATGGTTTTTTGCGCATCGTTGCTTCCATGCCCAAGACTGAAAACTGCCGAAGAAACGAGCTGCATAACCCGAAAGATTCCATCTACCTTTCGGGGGGAGGTTTTTCGGAATACCCACATCGTTCCAACCATGATCAGGTAACCGAGTAAAAACCCTATGATCGGCGATAGGAAAATAAACAATGTTACTTTGATTAGTCCGGAAGCTATCAGCGCTTTAGTTCCGCCGATCAGCAGGGCAGGGCCGACCAGTCCGCCGATAAGCGCATGGGATACGCTGATTGGCAGGCCGAAATGGGTGCAGGTATAAACCCATACAATGGCCCCGATCAATGCCGAGAGAACCACATATTCATTTATCACATTAGCGTCGATAATCCCCTTTCCAATAGTCTTTGCCACATGCACTCCCAAAACGAAAAATGCGGCAAAATTCCAGAATGCTGCCCAGGCAACCGCCATGTTTGGTGATAGTACTTTCGTGGAAACAACTGTGGCAATGGAGTTTGCAGCATCATTCATCCCATTCAGGAAATCGAACGTCAGCGCGATGACAATAATTGCAATTACCAGGATAGTCATATTGATTAGTTAGGCTGATTTAATAATGATAGTCTTAAGGATATCCGATACGTCCTCAATGGAATCGGTAGCCATTTCGAGCGTTTCAAGTATTTCCTTATTTTTTATCAGTTCAATCGCATTGGTCTCGGTTTCAAACAATTCAGATAAGAGATGATGGTAAATATCATCGGCAACATTTTCCAGCTCGTTGATCTTGACACAGGCATCAGAAATTTTTCTGGGTTTTTTAAGGTTGTGGAGTTCATTTACGGCAACTTTGATCTGTTCACAGCCCCGTATAATAATGACTACCATCTCTTTAAACTGCGGCAGTAATTTTTTAGGCTTGTATAATTTGATTTGCTGGCTCGCAGCATTTATAAAATCCAGCACATCGTCCATTTTGGAAGTGAGCTGATGGATGTCTTCCCGGTCAAACGGAGTAATAAATGTGGTATCCAGGGCATCGAAAACGGCATGGGCAATGTCATCGGCTTTTTTCTCGAGACTTTTTATCTCACGGAAAAGATCGTGCTGCAACGCTGGTTCATGACTCTCCACAATTTTGGATAAAACCCGGGCTGAATCAGTGACCAGATCAGCCAGACCTTCAAAAAACGGAAAGAATTTTTCTTCTTTGGGGAGAAGGATTTTTTTAATGAATCCAGTTGCCATATTCAATTTTTTAAAGTAAAAATCGGGAAACAATATAGTAAATAACTCCACTAATAAAAATATTGACAGGAATGGTGAGGAGCCATGCTTTTACGATATTGCTGGCAACTCCCCATCGAACTGCGCTTAATCTTTTTGCCACCCCAACGCCCATTATTGAACCCGTGATGGTATGAGTGGTGCTGACCGGAACACCTCCGAGGGTTGCGAAAATCACAGAAATAGCTCCGGCGGTTTCAGCACAGAATCCCTGAACAGGTTTTAAATGAGTCAGGGAGGTGCCCAGTGTTTTGATGACCTTTTTCCCTCCGGCCATTGTTCCCAGTGCTATCGTAGAGTAACTGGCAAAGATGACCCAGGTGGGGATGTAGAATTCGGTTCCCAGCTGTCCGGTGCTGAAAAGCAAAATCGAAATGATCCCGATTGTTTTTTGTGCGTCGTTGCTGCCATGGCCAAGGCTGAATATGGCAGAGGATACCAGCTGCATGATCCTGAAACCGGAATCGACCTTTCTTGGCGGTGTTTTCCGGAATACCCACATGGTAGCCGACATGACCAGAAATCCTAGGATGGCACCTAAGACCGGTGCGATCACAATAAAAACCGATACTTTAATTACCCCCGCCATAACCAATGCACTTTTTCCACCGATCAGCAAAGCCGGACCGATCAGACCGCCGATCAATGCGTGGGAAACGCTGTTAGGCAACCCGTAAATCTGGCAGGTATAGACCCAGAT
>JAPLDV010000404.1 GCA_026391235.1 Bacteroidia bacterium
TCTCAGCGGGTATGGATATTTTCCCGATGTCATGGATAATACCGGCCATGCGGATTCCTTCTATTTTATCCTTATCTAAACCCATCTCCATGGCAATGGCACGGGCTAGATTAGCAGACCGGGACTGGTGACCAGAGGTATAAGGATCTCTGGACTCTATGGCAGACACTAAGACCTGAACAGTCGTGCCAACCGCTTTCCTGAGGCTATCAAGAGTCTGGTGAAGTTTGTCCTCCGCCAGTTTCCTTTGATTTATATCACGTGTTACACCCATAATGCCTATTGGCTTCAGGTTTTCATCTCTCATAAAGAAAGCCTTCGTCTCTACCCAAACAGTTGTCCCATCTTTTCGAATCATTTCCAATTGGGCAGTCCGGGATATGTTAATATCTCTATGTTCGGATTTTTCTATCTCCATGATCTCCGATAGGGTCCTTAGGGCCCAATCCAAGGAGAAGGGCGTCAATGTCTCAGCAGGTGTATGTTTCATAGCCTCTTCCGGTTCATATCCCCTCAGGAGTTTTACGGAAGGGCTTATATAGGTGTAATTCAGATTCATATCCATAACGAAAACGACGTCATGGATATTATTGGCCAACAGGCGATATTTGTTTTCATTTTCCTTCAACATCTCGTCCGCCCGCTTGCGTTCGGTGATGTCCACGTGCTGAATGACGGCATTCTTGACCTTACCATCTCCGTTTTTCACGGGGAAGATGGTGAGTTCTAAAATGAGAGTTACTTTCTGCTGAGGATTGAGATGACGGATTTCTGCCGTGCTGTATGTTATAGTGAAAGCAGCCTTCTCACCCCGTTCAAACACAGCGCGAACACAGGGCATAAAGCCTTGCCTCTCCACTATCTTATCTTTAAATATGT
Organism: Bacteroidia bacterium; assembly: GCA_026391235.1. The sequence continues at coordinate 880 of JAPLDV010000404.1, forward strand.
TGTACTTACCCACGACCTCTTCATCAGTAATATGAAATAATTCCCGGCAGGCCTGGTTCTGTTTTATAAGCGTCCCTCTTTCGTCTGAAATCCACTGAGCAAAAGGGCTGTTGTCCAAGATATTGCTGAGAAAGACCTCCGATTTCCGAATGGCATTCCGGGATTGTTCTGTTAAATAGATAATGCCTGAAAAGACTATAATTAAAAGGCATATGAAAATCGTTACCAAAATGCCTGACAATTTGTAAATTAAGATGCGATCTTTAGGGGTCAGAACCACAGTCGACCATCCGTAGCGTCCAATCACTTTTCTGGAGACAAAATAATTCTTTCCTTCTAAAGTTACTTCCGTGCCGTCAGCAATTTCCTTTTGGGTAACGGCTTCCGCGAGTTTATGGCCGAATTGCCGGGAAGCAATCAATTTTCGTTGTTTGGTTTTGTCCAGCGGCGAGAGACTTTTTAGAACCATCCCCGGCTTGCTAGAAAGAAAAATAATGCCGTCCGGACTGGTAAGAAAGCAAAATGCGGTCTGGCTTAAAAAGGTTTCCATATCATCAAGATCCTTTTTCATCGTGACCACGCCAATCACTTTACCCAGACGATTCTGAACTGGGTAGCTGGCATAGAAACTCCTATTTTTGGAAGTAATGCCCAGCGCAAAATAATGATAGGGTTTCCCCTTTGCTGCTTCCTGAAAGTAAGGACGAAAACGGTAGGATATTCCCAAAATGTTGTCCGGATCGTTCCGGTTGGAGGATGCCACAGTCATACCATTGGTATCCATCAGGTAGGACACGGAAGCATTCATAGCAGAATTATATCTGTCTAACGTGTTATTGGCATACTCGATATCCTGATCACGTTTAGAAAGAAGTGTTGTAGCGATCCAGGGAGATCCGGACAGGGATTTAACGGCCCCTTCAATATTATTTAATGTATCGGATATATGGATGGACAGGGTTGATGCATCACTTCGGCTGTCTTTGATGATTTCCTGCCGCGCTTTATTGCCAAGATAGTCCGTCGCAAACCAGCCGGCAACAACGATGATTAGCAGAAGAATCATCGGCAATGAATAAAAAAAATGTTTCTTATTCAAGTACAAGATCTCCTATGGTAAATAAAGCTGCATCTTTGATAAGAAATCACTTCTAGATGTTAAAACATACAAGGTGTGACTTTTAATGTCAATGAAAAACGAACAGCAAGTTACTTATTATCACTTGTTATCTTTATGTTTTGTGACGTCGGAGGTCTCTGGATGATAGGAAGAAATACTTACCGGGTTAATCTTGATGTCAAAACAACTTTGTCCTGCAACAAATGAATTCACTGAAAATATTTTTCGTCAAAAATGTTTCCGATGTTTAAAATTCTATGCGGATCAAAAACCAGTTTTAACCGCGCCATCTGCCTGATAACATCTTCACCATACATCATCAGCAAATAGTCGCGTTTTATTTTACCTATGCCATGTTCCGCTGAAAATGTCCCTTTTAAACGAACAGCTTCGGAACAGATTTTAGAGTATATCCTTTTAGATTTGATAAAATCATCCTGATCTTTAGGCAGCATATTCAAATGAGTATGACAGTTGCCGAAATGTCCGTAAACTACATATTCTATATTATTTTGTTCCACGAGTTCAATCATCCATTGGTAGAAGGTGGGAAACGCTTCGACGGAAACAGCGACATCTGTCCCGACTTTTCTTAATCCGCGCCGGGCAACACAATCATTTACTTTCCAGGAAATCGCGTGGCGGAAATCCTTTAATTTTTCACGGTCTTTTTTATTGACCGCCAACCAGGAAGTTTCCGCATTGACATTATGTTTACTCATTAAG
>JAPLDV010000369.1 GCA_026391235.1 Bacteroidia bacterium
ACAGTTCTTCAACCCGATTTATATATTGTATGCGACCTTTCTAAATTAGACGACCGGGGCTGTCTGGGAGCACCTGACCTGGTGATTGAAATTGTTTCAGCCAAAAATTCAAAACGGGATATAAAAGATAAATTCGAAATCTACCAGGAGCACGGCGTTCGCGAATACTGGATTGTAAACCCCAACGATGAAAATGTGTCTGTTTTTGTTTTGGATGATAAAAGCAAATTCCAATTCGCGGGGATGTACGCCGAAGATGATAAAATACCTGTGAATATTTTTAATGGCGATCTTAAAATTGATCTTACTGAAGTATTTTTACCGTAATAAAAAAGTTGCTATGACGCAACTTTTTTAGGCTGTAGCCAGGTCAATCCCTGAATTTCTTCCATTGAAAGCCCTGTCAAAGCTGTTTACAGTACTTACGCCGATTACCTGACCTGGATGGACGATGTGAGGCGGGAATTATTCAACGGATCTTAAAAAATCTGCAAAAATCCGCATTCTGAATTTAACTAAACGACATTGCATAATTATCCGTCTCTACGGATTCTTCATGCAGCGGACCGAATACGCCTGGTTGCGGTTATAGTAACCCCGGTAGAAACCTTCAGTGATGTTGTCCAACCCCCGGTCCCAGGCAAGCTCACCGGGTAGACCATTCATCATCCGATGGCAAATGCCATCAATCGCGGTCTGGCTTCACAATGAATTGATTATCTCCCTCAGGGTGGTTCTGCGGGTGCGGTGACCCAAATTGGGTTATCTTAGAACATTAAATAAAAACCGATGGATATTCTTTTGATAATCCTGGCTGTTCTGTGTGCCCTGATCGGGCTTGCCGGAACGGTCGCACCCGTAATTCCGGGAACTCCGTTGAGTTATGGTGCATTGTTGTTGCTGCACTTTACCAAAGGGATCACCTATTCCGAGAAATTCCTGATCATCATGGCAATCATTGCCGTGGTGATCACCCTGATCGATTTCTGGATCCCGATATATGGTACCAAAAAGTTCGGCGGAACCAAAGCCGGCGTCAGGGGAAGCATGGTGGGACTCATCATCGGGGTTTTCGTTCTTCCTTTCCTGGGCATTGTGATCGGACCGTTCGGACTGCTGGGGATTATTCTCGGGCCTTTCCTGGGCGCGCTGGTGGGCGAAAGGATGGCAGGCACACCGGAAAAGGATGCCTTCCGGTCGGCCATCGGATCATTCCTCGGATTTGTGGCCGGCACGCTGATTAAGGTGATATACGGTCTGGTTGTCCTGTTTTATGTGATCAAGGATATTTTTGTTTTGATTGCCGGATAAACGCCAATGGTTAATTACCTGTTCCTGCTAATCTTTTACGCACCGGACCGACATTCCCCAGTCGTTGGTTTCGAAGTACCGCAAAACGCCGGCATTAGTACTGGCCAGGCACCTTTGCCAGGTACTTCCTCCGCTGCTGGTACCTGTCCAGTAAAGGGCATACGGGCCCGGAAGGTAAATGACTAAGTCGGAAGATCGAGAGTTGCCAGGCAATGCCGTAAAACCGCTGGAATTGGTTGCCCCATTATTCGGACTGACCCAATGGCTGGTTCCGGCTTCCTTGAGTTTGCTGCCAACATTGCCGGTGTTCCTGAACGATAGCGAGTTTAAATTCAAATCGGCATCAGTCATTCCGAGATATCTTTCGAGGATCTTCCATTCCTCATCGGTTGCCGTGTGCCAGCCAGCCGGACAAGCGTCCTGGGCCGCTACGCCATTATAGAGTGCTCCGTAAGTTCCATAGAACTCAGATGCTTTTGCCTGCACAACATTGGTGCCGGAATAACCCACAACATAGTATATTTTATCGGTGGTGGATCCTGCTGAGTATGGACTGACGGATGGCAACCAGGCCATGTCGCGGATCATCCACAACTGGTTTCCTATTCTTTTGTATGGATAAACGTTCCCGTCCCGGGGATCGGTAAAGGTGGGATAGGCTATGCTGAGTGTCTGGCTGGCAGTGCCGGTCAGTCCGCCTGCGTCTTTAACCTCCAGGATGATGGTTACGGCTCCGGGTGAGGGGAAGATTACGTTAGTGGTTTTCATAACGTCGTAATCCGTGTCCCAGTTGCCGTCACCATCGAAGTCCCAGCGGACCTCAAGGTCATCGGCAGCTGTTTCGGCATCGGTGCTGGAAGATGCATTCAGCTCGAATCTGGTTTCGGTGGTACGGGTTTCCGGACTGATGGTAAAACTGGCTATGGGGGCAAACTCCACTTCGTAATTCTTCGATTCCAGGGGCGAATCGGTGAAAATGGCCGTGAATTTCCCGCTCACGCAGCGGTACAGGATGGTGTCACCGGATGAATACCCAAGGGTGTAACTGGTCAGTCCGCTCTTATAAACGGGATCATTGCGGTACGACAGTACACCGGTATATTTTATGCTGTTTCCTGAACCGGATGCATCCGTACAGATGACCCTATAACCGGTGGTTCCCTGGTCTGTGGTAAGACTCACCATATAAATCCCTGCAGCGGTGACCGAAAGATCAAAGTGGTGGCCACCCGGCTGTAAAAACATCTCCGTCTGAGCAATAACCTGTCCAACCAGGTTCTGCACTTTTACTCTAACCTGCTGAGGCTCCGAAACACCTGCTATGATGGCTGTCCGGTTTGAAAAAGGGTTTGGGAAAATCAACACCTGAGCGGCATTTTCCATGAGGTCAGGGATGCCGGTTTTGGGG
>JAPLDV010000109.1 GCA_026391235.1 Bacteroidia bacterium
TGTTTTGCTACCTATGTTTTGTTACGCACAGAAGCAAGGGAACATTTGTTATTTTGCAGAATATTCAGGATTGGATTTCACAACGGGTACACCTGTGCCGGTAACAAACGGACAAATATTTTCGGCAGGCAGCAATTCGGAAGGTTTTTCAAGTATTTGCAGCACTAATGCCAGCGGGTTTACCGCTCTCCCCGGCGGATACAGATCGGTCCGCTGTATGAAAGATGTGGGCATTGGAATTCATCTGGAACCGGCAACAACCGGCTTCAAGGTATATCCGAACCCGTCCAACGGCAAGTTGAATGTAAGTATAAACTCCCCTCAGGTAACTGATATGATTAACAAGCTGGTAAGCATATCAGGGGCCCGGGTTTATCTAAAGAAAAAAAATCAAAAAAGTAGTGATCCAATAGCTTCCTAAAAAAAAATTAAAAATGAAAAAGATCCTGACACTTCTATTATTGGCAATTTCGGTGCAAATGTTTGCACAAAATGTCATTACAGGCATTAATGTAACTATTCCTGCAAATCCCGATGCCAATACGGCCAACTGGGGGAGTGGCGCATCTGTATTTACAATAAGTGCAGCTACAACAATGAACAATATTAAATTGGCATTGGGAAGTAAAATTCTGGTAACCATAAAAAAAGGCGGTTCCAGGATTTGCGGCTCCTATACTAGTGCCACTGCACCTGAAGCCAACTTTAACACCACTGCCCTGAAAAGAGTTTGGAACGGGCAAAATGCGGTTGCCTTATTGGGACAGGATTGCGTTTTAAAACCCGGGGACTATGAGCTTTGCGTTCAGTTTTTCGGTGCTGCCATGCCTCCAAGAATCCTTTGCGAAGAAGTATGCAAACCATTCTCCATCAAGGCAGAGGAAGAACAAACTTACCAGGCCCCGCAGGTCATAAGCCCGGCCGACGGTACCGTGATCGGTAAAACAGCGGCCAAAAGTCCGCTTACTTTCCGCTGGACGCCGGTAGTACCAAAACCCAAAGCAGATGTAGTGTATAAAGTCAGGATCATTGAAATCAGGAAAGGGCAGACTGGAACATCCGCCATGCAGGCCGGTGCCCCGATATTTGAAAAAGAGGTAATCAATCAGAATCAATTAACAGGGATCTCACTCAGCCAGCTGCCGATAGCAAAGGACAGCAAATATGCATGGTATGTGCAGGCCGTTAATAAAGAGGGACGACCATTCGGGGGAAATAATGGGACCAGTGGAATCAATGCTTTTAAAATTGACAACAATATCGACATTCAAATAGATAGCCTACATATCGGCTGCTGTCTGAACGGATTTCAGAGCATATATCTTAAGGTTAAAAACAATCTTTCAACCGACGTTAAAATTATGACCATTGGGTATAGAAAAAATGGAACCGGACCTCTGGTTGACATAACACCGCTAATTATTCCTCCATTGCCGGTAAATATTACTGGCTATGGGGTTAAGGTATTTACTTCAAGCATAGGATGTATTGACGGCCTGGAATCCTTGAAATTACTTATTTACGCGGTCGATCCAACTGATCCCGATAATTATGAAAATGAATCAATTACTGACACATTAAGTTGTCCTTGCACCGACTGCGATTCCATTAACCTTAACATACCCGAACAGGGGACTTTCACCTCGGATTCAACATTATGGATGCATACGCCGGGAAGTGCTTCACCGGGAATAATAAAAACAATTAAAGCTCAGTTGGTCTATTTTGAATACAAACCCGAGAGCGATGATTGCGTGCCCTGCAACCGCGACAGCAAGGATTGGGGCAATTTCATCAGTGCCACGCTAAGCGACGCCGATTTTAATACCAATGCGATACTCAACTGGGGACACGAGGTGCAATGGAACAGCACTAATGTTACCGGATCCAACCTGAACGGGACATTCAACTTTAATATTTCGCTTCCGCCATTAGTAAAATGTTGCAGCGTAAAAATAAAATTCTGCATCCGATACATTTTTGAGTTTGAAAATTGTGTCATTTGCGAAAAGCTGGTTTGTTATTCACATTCAATAACCAACAAATAATATCCCCATGAAAAAGTATATATTCCTCACCTTATTTTTTGTTTGCATCGCATCAAATGTGATATCACAACAATTCTGTTGTCCCGAGTTTAAAATAGTAACAAAGCACATAAAACCCTGCGATCAAAACGAATGCAGGGACACTGCAACCAAAGGTGATGCCGCTAACAAACCGATAGAAAAGTCATGCGCCTGCAGGAACCAACCGCAAGAGTATCTGGTAGAACCTAATTTGCCGGGGTTTATGTTTAGTTGGACAGTGGTCGGCGGAACAGTGGTCACATCACCAGCCAATCCCGCAACAATTAATTGGGGAAATGGCACGGATGGTTATATTCAGGTAATCATAACAAACGCAGATGGCAGTTGCCGGGACACCCTGAAACAATGGATCTGCTTACTAAGCAGCCCAATTGCTTCAATAACATATAATCCAAATCCTGTCTGTGTTAATTCACCGGTATATTTCAGCGGAGCCAATTCAACGGGTGGTACAAATTACTTTTGGGATTTTGGAGATGGCACATACTCTGACTTAAAAAATCCGTCAGCGCATATATATGCCGTCAGCGGTAATTACACAGTATCATTGACGGTCTCAAATGTTACTCAATATGAAAATCAGGATTGTGGATGCATTGACACAGAAATGGTAGTCGTAACCGTAAGCGACAAGGAAGCTATCGATATTCATTCAAACTGCAAAAAAATGTTGTGTGTGAATGATATAGCAGAATACTGCACAAGCACAACCGGATGTGCCAATTTAGTTTGGGCCGTACATGGTGGAACCATCATCAGCGGACAGGGAACGACATGCATCAACGTAAAATGGAACCAGCCGAGCATATATCCGACAAGTGTTACTTTAACCGCAAACTGCCCAAACACATGCGGAAATTCATCTACCCTGCTGGTACCCGTCCTATATCCACAGTTGCCCATACAGGGACCAACAATAGTATGTTCGGGATCGGGTGAATCCTACTCATTGCCTGCCTTGCCAGGCACATTTTATGTATGGAGTGTAACCGGCGGAGGAACTATTATGGGTCCAAACAACAATCACAATGTGATAAATATCTATTGGCCAGGCACCGCAAGCGGCACTCAAACCATTACCTGCAATTATAACAATCCGCTTACGTTCGATCCGCTCAC
>JAPLDV010000031.1 GCA_026391235.1 Bacteroidia bacterium
GTATCATAATCGATACTGTAGATATCTGGAGATTCGGTTGTTGCACTGTAAGCCAGATCAGCAGTAGTTGTTCCCCCGCAAACTGCCGGATTGGATCCTAAGGTGATCGTCGGCAAAGCAATGATTGTGACCTGGATTGAGTAACTTCCGCTAACGCATCCGGTGGTGCTGTTTCGAACAGTAAGGGTACCGTTATAAACAGCTGCTGCTGCGCCAGAGGGAACTACGAGGACAATCGGCGTTGAAGGAAGTGAAGCATTGGTAACGTCAACAAATCCTGCACCATTGGCTGTACCATCATAGTCGATGCTGTATTTATCCGGACTGCCTGAAGTTGCACTATAGCTTAAATCAGCCAAGGTTGTTCCCCTGCATATCGATGGATTGGATCCAAGGGTTATAGTCGGCAACGGATTGACGACCATGGTAATGGTATTTGAAGTGGCCGTTGTTGGTGAAGCGCAGGGAGCATTCGATGTCATCACGCATGAAACCTGATCGCTGTTGACCAGTGCAGCGTTGATGTATGTTGCACTATTGGTCCCTACATCGCCGCCATTCAGTTTCCACTGGTAAGAAGGAGTGGATCCTCCATTGGTCGGAGTTGCGGTAAAGGTCACACTCGTTCCGGCACAGATGGTACTTCCGGGTGATGCTCCAATACTGACCGATGGGATTACAACAGGGATTACGGTAACCACAGCGCTTCCGGTCATATTATTGGTACAGCCACCCGCTGTGCGGGTTGCCACAACCGTATAAGTACCAGCTGCGGTTTTGTTGCCAAAAGATATGGCAGATCCTGTACCTGAAACAGGTGTGCCATCAGGGGTTGATCCACCGATATACAGTTGGTAAGTTACGCCGCTTTCCGATCCGGCCAAACCAACAGCAACTCCGGTCCCACCGGAGCAATAGCTGCCTGTACCAGTGACATTGAAGGCGGTTGGGGTGGCGCATGTGGTCCAGGTGATAATGACCTGACCGTTGGCACCATTTCCTCCAGCTGAATTACCAGATAATGATCTATAGGCACCTCCACCTGCACCTCCCGGAGTAAAACCAGGATTACCAACTCCTGTAGTTCCGCTCCTTCCAGCTCCACCCGCTCCTCCACCAGTGGGTGCTGTTCCACCTGCAGGTACTCCTCCTGTGCCTCCAATGGCACCCGTCCCTGCAGAAGATCCACCTCCGCCGCCATTGGTACCGGTACCGGTCCCTCCAGTACCACCATCGAATTTGGGTAAACCAACACCAGCACTAGCTAATCCACCTGCAACACCTGTCGCTGAGTTGTTTGCTACGCTAGAACCACCTTTGGCTAGTATTGTTGAAGTGTTAATAAAATAGGAGTCACCACCAGCTGAAGTTGATGTACTTCCGGCCCCGACGGTATAAGTGTAGGTGCTACCCGGAGTAACACTAACAACCATATAAGAGTAAGCTCCGCCTCCGCCTCCGCCACAAGCTCCGGTGCTTGATGCTCGTGCACCTCCCTTTCCGCCACCGCCCCAACATTCCACAGTTACGCTGGTCACTCCGAGTGGCACTATAAAAGAACCTGAGCTACTAAAGGTAGCAGGCGATACAGATGGATCCAAAACGGTAGTAACCGGTTCCGTGGCAGTATATTGCCGAAGTCTTATCCAATCGATTATGGTAGAGGTGCTTGCGACCTCAGTGACAAGGATGGATATATACCTGATATTCGATCCGTAGGTAGTCGTTCTCGATCCATTTGACACCGCAGCTCCGCTAGCATAATTAAGAGTATACCAATTATAAGTGGAGCCATCAGTTATCTGCCATCGTGTAAGATAATCGGTGTTATTCGACAATGAAGTTGATCCTGGATATGAACCCCAATATACCTGAGCGGAGGCTTGAGCAGTTGCTGAAGTGGAAAAATAACCATAATCAGTTGGTGTTAAGCCTGCTGGACAGCCGGCACCGGCTGATGTTGTTGCATAAAACCTGTTTCTATTGTATCCTACCTCTCTGTGTTTCGTTTCGAGTAAAAATGATGATGATGCCGGTGCAAATGCGGAAGTATTTGACAAGGATACGGTACCGCCATTGGTATTTGATAAAGTAACATTTGTTCCTGATTGGGATACCGATCCGCCTGAAGTAACGGTAGTCCAGTTCGAGCCCAGTGCAGTAGTAAAATCATCAAAGAAATCAAAAACAGCAGCGCCGTTACTAGCTGCTGTAGCAGAAGCATTGCCATAATATAAGAACAAAGAACTTGCACCGGAATTGGGTATCTTTACCCAAATCGTGGAAGTCCCACCGGTATTCCAGGTCTCAATCCAGTATTCACAATTAACGTCCAAATTACTGTAAAACCTCAGATCACTGCCGTCAGTTTTCATATTGGTGTATTGTCCTGATGTCAGTGTTACTTTAACCTGGAAATTAGTGGCCGGAGTGACCGGACTTAGTGAAATGGGCCTGTAATATGGCCAGCTGGCGCCTGGCCCCTGGGCATGCACCTGTGGAGCACCCGCCAGAAATACACCAAATACAATAAGAATTTTTAGCATTCCCAAGAACCTCTTTGATTTAGAAAGCAAAACCGGCACAGCAGCAAAAACAAAATCCTGTGCCAGAAATCTGTCCAGTTTGCTGATTTTCCCGAATCCCGACTTCCCGTCCTGAGCCATTCTCCGAAACACATTCGTTACATCTAAACTGCTTCTGAATTGGTGTAGAAGTGTTGCTTTCATATCTTGAATTTTTTAGTATTTCTTGTAATAATCTCTGATTCTGATTTTTCTGATCCGATCAAATTAGTAATAATTGATAAAGCCTTGAATATCTGATCAATACAAAGGCTATATCCGGAATGAAGCTTGCCTGGCATCATGAATACATTGAATTCCAGCTGCTTTGACGAAGTCCCGATATCAATCAATGACAACATATCCATTTAATACAATAGAGTTGCAGGTTTCTTATTCCTTCAACAGCAAAAAGGTCGTTTGGTTCAATCCATAAATTTAAATACTTATTAACGAACCGCCCAAGCTTCCCGATAAAATTATCATCTTTTTAACTTAATCCATTTTCGGGGCAAAAGGTTACCCGGGCGGGAGAAAGTAAGAGGGTTGAGATTCGAATTGAGAATTCCGAGGTGGGAGATTCAGGGGGGGCATCAATAAATGTCTGCAAAATTTATTTAACGGCCAAATCATATACACAGGCATTTGAGCATTTCTGGAATACATGGGCATCCCGGAAGAGTAAACTTATTGTTGTAATATGTGGCTCCGCAGCTTCCTGGATGATAAGAAATGTTGTTAATAACCGAGGTAGACTGCATAACCGGATAACCTGTAAAATCAGGTTAATGCCTTTTACTCTGAGTGAAATGGAAAGCAGCAAGGACCTGGGTCCCGGAACATGGATTAAGTTTTCAAGGGAAACTTCTGAGTATAAGACCAAAGTTGTTCAAAATGAGATACGTATGAAAGCATTATTTGAATAATACTGCATACTCATGCTGGTTTCACAAACTATTTTGCGTTTCTCAGTTATCGGGTATCGGGTATCGGGTGTCGGGTATCGGGTATCAGTTATCAGTTATCAGTTATCGCCCTGGATTTTCCTTTTCCGTTTCACTCGTCACTCGTCACTCGTCACTCGTCACGACAACCGCCAACCGACAACAAAATCCAAAGAAATACCGAGTTCATTTTCCATTCCGGGTCTTCATTTGCATCTATATATGAAAAACGAACCATGGAATCACAAAAAGAATATCAAAGTTTTTTCGCTGAAGTGAAAAATCGTATCAGATCAGCGCAGTACGAGGCATTAAAGGCCGTCAATAAAGAACTGATCGGGCTATACTGGGACCTCGGGAAAATGATTGTCCAAAAACAAAAGGAACACGGATGGGGAAAATCAGTCGTTGAAAAATTAGCTGTAGACCTGCAAAGAGAGTTTCCTGGTCAAATAGGCTATTCTGCAAGAAATCTTTGGTTGATGGTTGGTTATTATATTGAATATAAGGATGATGCAATTCTGCAGCCAATGGCTGCAGAAATTAGCTTTACCCACAATATCATGATCCAATCAAAATGTCACAGTCGTCCTGAGAGGCAGTTTTATATGGTTGCCACCAAAAAATATGGCTGGACCAAAAGGGTTCTGGAACACCAGATAGACAATAAAACCTTTGAGAAGTATTTGCTCAATCAAACCACTTTCGATCAAACAATTCCTGAGAAATACCGGGATCAGAGAAACCTGGCGATCAAGGATCATTATACGTTTGACTTTTTGGAATTGTCGGATGAGCACAGTGAACGGGAGTTGGAAATTGCCCTGTTGAAAAACATCAGGGGATTTCTGCTTGAACTTGGTGGTGATTTCAGCTTCATCGGCAATCAATTTCACCTGGTGGTTGAGGACGAAGAGTTTTTTATCGACCTGCTTCTTTACCATAGGAGGCTGCAATGCCTGGTGGCCATTGAACTTAAAACCGGAGGTTTCAAGCCCGAGTACAAAGGGAAAATGGAGTTCTATCTGACGGTCCTCAATGTGCAGATGAAGCTACCTAATGAAAATGAAGCGATAGGAATAATCATTTGCAGGCATAAAAAGCGGCTCATTGTGGAATACTCGTTGAAAAACTCTGTCATGCCAATTGGAATAGCATCCTACAGCACTACGCCATTGCTACCAGACTATTATAAGAACCTATTACCCGACCCGGAGAAAATGGCGCTGGTCATTGATCGTTGGCTGAAAAGCAACGAGGAAGGGTTAGATTCGAGGACCAGTTTTGAAACATAATGACGCATACTTGCGTCTTTCGGGTATCGGGTGTCGGGTATCGGGGAAGTGGCCGGCCGACCGGCAACCTCTTCCGCGTCACGCGTCACGCCAACCTGACAACCGACAACCGCCAACC
>JAPLDV010000655.1 GCA_026391235.1 Bacteroidia bacterium
CTCATGGAGGATGTCAATATTGCAGTTAAAACAACCTCATCAGGAACCAGCTCCTCGAAATCCGGATTTTACCAAATCAGACTGAACAAAAGATCAGAATACACTCTGCAGGTTTCAAAAATCGGGTTTACGCCCAAAGAATTAATAATCAAAGCTTCTGACTATCAGAACTCTGATAATATCCGATATGACATCACCCTGGAGAAATCTATTAAAACTCTAAACGAGGCCATTATCAGGCCGACCCGCGATCCGGGAGCAAACCTGATTCGGATAGATCCGAAACTTATTTTCATTTTACCTGATCCATCCGGAAATTTCGAAGGCTTAGTGAAAAAAATGCCCGGCGTTTCTTCGTCCAACGAACTCTCTTCTCAATACTCTGTTCGAGGTGGAAATTTCGATGAGAATCTGGTATATGTCAACGATATAGAGATTTACAGGCCTTTTCTGATACGTTCGGGCCAGCAGGAAGGACTGAGTTTCATTAATTCTGATATGGTTGCATCGGTGCTCTTTTCTGCCGGTGGATTTGATGCCCGTTATGGCGACAAGCTTTCATCGGTCCTCGATATTAAATATCGAAAACCCATCGATTTTGCCGGTTCGTCATCGTTAAGCATGATGGGCGGAACACTTCATTTGGAAGGAACGAGTTCAAACAGAAGGTTCTCACATATTACCGGAATCCGTTACAAAACCAATAAATATCTCCTCAACAGCCTTGAAACGAAAGGTGATTACAATCCGAAGTTTGCTGACATTCAAACTTATATGACTTATACCATCACGCCGGAATGGGAGGTCAGCTTCCTGGGGAATGTTGCTAATAACAAATATGATTTTGAACCGGTTGACCGTGAAACCTCCTTTGGCACGGTGAATGAAGCCCTGCAGCTGAAAATTTATTTCGATGGCAAAGAAAGAGATGAGTTTACCACCTATATGGGTGCAGTTTCAACGGGATTCAAACCAAACGAGAAACTCGAAATGAAATGGATCATTTCAGCCTTTCGCACCCAGGAAGCTGAGTCTTTCGATATTCAAGGGCAATACTCTCTGAATGAATTGGATAAAAGGTTAAATTCCGAAAGTTATGCCGATAGCATTCTGAATCTCGGGATAGGAACGTACCTCGACCATGCCCGCAACAAATTAAACGCGAATGTATTCAGTCTTGAGTATAAAGGCGCTTATAAAACTGAAGCTCATTGGCTGCAATGGGGTGCCAGATTTCAGCATAGTTCTTTCACTGACAAAATTGAGGAATGGATGATGCTGGATTCCGCAGGGTACTCCCTGCCCTACTCTGACTCATTGGTCTACCTGAATTATACTCACATTACGCAAAGTGATCTCAACCCCAATCAGGTTACAGGGTATGTCCGCGATTCTTATGAAAAGCAGCTGGCAAATGGAAAAGTCATCCTGTCAGGCGGCATCCGCTCCACCTATACCGAAATTAATAATGAATGGCTGATCAGCCCAAGAGCAAGCATTTCATTTCAGCCTGCCACAAAAAAAGATCTGCAATACAGATTATCTGCCGGTGCATATCATCAGCCGGCATTCTTCAAAGAATTCAGGGATCTGACCGGAGAGATTCATACAAATGTCAGGGCTCAAAAATCTTTACACTTCGTTGCCGGCACCGATTACTACTTCATATCCTGGGGCAGGCCTTTTAAGTTTACCACTGAATTGTATTATAAATACTTATGGGATCTGGTGCCGTATGAGGTTGATAATGTAAGAATCCGCTATTATGGGGCCAATTCAGCGCATGGCTATGCTGCAGGTTTTGATCTGAAAGTGAACGGCGAATTTGTTCCCGGAATTGACTCGTGGGCTAACCTGTCGATCATGAAAACCCAGGAAAATATTGAAGGTGACAGTGCCGGATATATTGCCCGTCCGACAGACCAACGGGTAAATGTTGGCATTTTTTTTCAGGATTACCTTCCGAATAATAAATCCTATAAAGCACATCTTAATCTCTTGTTTGGAACAGGATTACCTTTTGGACCTCCCGGGAGCCCAAGCCTCAAATCAGCTCTCAGAGTGCCTCCCTACCGCAGGGTTGATATCGGGTTTTCGAAAATTCTGATTGACGGAAACAAAAGATCAACTAACCGCTATCTGAAACACTTTAAGTCGCTTTGGCTTAGTCTGGAGATATTCAACCTGCTGGATATTAACAATACCATATCTCATATCTGGATAAAAGATATCAGTAACCGGCAGTATTCGGTGCCGAATTATTTGACTGGCAGACGTTTTAATGTTAAACTGCAGGTAAATTTCTAGTTTATGGTTTTTCAGCAGCCATTTTTCCTGTATGGTTTATTTCTGTTAACCATCCCGATCCTCATCCATTTTCTGAATTTCAGGAAGTCGAAAACTTTGTACTTCAGCTCTCTGCGATTTATTGAGGAGGTAAAAAGCACCTATCGCAAGAGAAACCGCTTGACAGATCTTCTGCTTCTCCTGCTGCGCCTTTTGGTTATGGCCTGCCTTGTTTTTGCATTTGCGCAACCGGTCATTCCATCTAAAAAAGCAGGTATCAGTGCTCCGGCAGCAATTGTAGGATTGTTCCTTGATAATTCTCAAAGCATGGAATTGAGTGAACAAGGCGAGTCGTTACTCGTCAAGGCGAAAACAAAGGCCAAGGAATTCCTGCGTGAGTTTCCGCCTGACAGCAGGTTTCTGCTTCTTTATAATGGATCTTCAACCAATTTGCCAGGTATTACGGA
Organism: Bacteroidia bacterium; assembly: GCA_026391235.1. The sequence continues at coordinate 2,754 of JAPLDV010000655.1, forward strand.
TAAGGAATTGACCTTAAAACTGATTGATGGAATTCAACCATCCGCCGATCAATTGTCTATGGATGATATTCTCCTTTTCTTTAATCAGGGGATAACCAACAAAGCGGCTAAACTCACATCGATCATTTTAATCTCTGATTTCCAGGAATCCCTGTTTACCAAACCTTTAGCCTCTGTTACCACAACAACTTCAATCTTTCCCATACAGGTAAAACCGGCAGCTTCAGCAAATATCAGTATCGATACCTGCTGGCTGGATAACCCAATGACATTGTCCGGACAAAACAATCTGCTATCCGCGAGGATTAATAACAGATCAGATCAGGATTATGTGGATTTCCCGGTCCGACTGGTTATTAATGATACTTTAAGAAACGAAACAACCATAAAGCTTCCTGCGAGGACCGTAACAGAAGTAGCTCTTAGTTTTCATCCCAACTCCACGGGATGGCAAACCGGATCGGTTCAGATATCAGATTTTCCGGTAGTTTTCGATAATGAGTTGCTTTTTAGCTTCCGGATTGAATCGGATATTCCTGTTTTACTTTTATACGAAAAGGAAGAAAATCCTTTTTTGAGGCATGTTTTTGGAAATGATCCCTACTTTAAATTTGAATCTTTTGCGGGAAATGGATTTCCGAGATCTGATTTCAATGTCTATCATCTTGTGATTCTTTCAGGAATCAGAAATATCGATTCGAGGATCAGTGAAAGGGTTCGCGATTTTATGCTCAAAGGAGGAACGGTTTGGTTCTTACCTGAATTGTCCGGACAGCTGGATAATTATAATGAATTTTTGAAATCTATCAATGTACCTGTAATTCAAAGCATTGTACCTTACCGGGTTGATTCAAGAATTGCATCAGGTCAGAATCGATGGTTGCAGGAGGTGGTTGTCAATGTAGATAAACGCTTACGCCTGCCCTTTTTCAATCAGTCATTGAAGGTTTCGTCATTATCACCGAACCGGATTGACTTGCTGAATTCAGTATCAGGAGACTTGCTGTTAAGCCAGTTCAGAGTGGGTAACGGGTCTTTTGTTTTGTCGGGGTTCCCACTGGATGAAAAGGTCACAGACCTTATGTTTCATCCACTATTTATCCCGATTTGTTACCGGATTGCCACGATAAGCAAGAACAATTCTGCCCTGTACCAGGTAAATGGACAGAATCAGCCTTTCACTGTTAACAGGTCAACCAAGCCCGGAGGTAATGTCATTCGGTTAATAAACGCTCAAACCAATTATGAGACCATCCCTGTTCAGCAGGACGGAATAGGTTCAGAAACGATTATATTTCCGGGTTATTTACCGGTTTCCGGCCAGTATAGCGCTATCTCAGGAACAGATACCCTGGCCCGTGTTGCTTTTAACTATTCCCGCAGTGAATCGAATCTGAACTACCTTCCGGATTCTACAATCAGTAAGCGGCTAGGGAGTGCCGGATGGAATATTCCAATGAATAATAATTCATTAACTGCAGAAAATTCCAGAGAACTGGCGAATGAAATAGCTGCGAAGAGAGTCTGGTATTACTTCCTAATCATGGCTTTACTGGCGTTACTGGCCGAGTCGTTTGTTATGAACAGGAAAAAGTGATTCCTTTGTATAAATATTTTAGATCATCTGCATTATGAAACCGTCAGACTACATCAACCGTGAAGATTTATATGGTGCCCACAATTACCATCCCCTGCCCGTTGTTTTGGATCGCGGTGAAGGAGTTTTTGTTTGGGATGTTGAAGGGAAGAGGTATTTCGATTTTCTATCGGCTTACTCTGCTGTTAACCAAGGCCATTGCCACCCAAAAATTATCGATGCCCTAATTCAGCAAGCTTCCAGGCTCACATTGACTTCCCGGGCATTCTACAGTTCTGCGCTTGGCGAATATGAGGAATTCATTACCCGGTATTTCGGGTATGACAAAGTTCTGCCAATGAATACCGGCGCCGAGGGTGATGAAACTGCTCTTAAGCTATGTCGGAAATGGGCTTACACCCGGAAAGGCATAGCTGAAAATGAAGCTAAAATTATCGTTTGCGAAGGCAATTTCCACGGACGAACCATAACAGTCATCTCAATGTCCACTGATCCCGATTCTTATGGTGGATTCGGCCCCTTCACTCCTGGTTTTATTAAGATTCCTTACAATGATATTCCTTCGCTCAAAATAGCTTTGCAGGACCCGAATGTTGCCGGTTTCCTTGTCGAACCCATCCAGGGAGAGGCCGGTGTATTTGTTCCGGATGAAGGCTATCTCCGGACCGCCTTCAATCTTTGTAAAGAAAAGAATGTTCTTTTCATTGCTGATGAGGTACAAACCGGTATTGCCCGGACGGGAAAACTGCTTGCCTGCGACCATGAACAGGTTAGGCCGGATGTTTTAATCCTTGGGAAAGCCTTATCAGGAGGTGTTTATCCGATTTCGGCAGTACTTGCTGATGATGATATTATGTTGAGCATTAAACCCGGTGAGCACGGATCAACGTTTGGAGGAAACCCCATGGCTGCCAAAGTTGGTATCGCAGCTCTTGAGGTTATCAGAGACGAAAAACTGGCAGAAAATGCTGAGCTCTTAGGCAAGATCTTCCGGGCCGAACTGCTGAATATCAAATCTGACCGGATTGAATTGGTCCGAGGCAAAGGATTATTGAATGCAGTCATTATCAGGCCAAAGGGTAGCCAGACTGCCTGGGATGTTTGCCTGGCTTTGAAAGAGAATGGTTTACTTGCCAAACCAACACACGATCATATCATACGGTTTGCTCCGCCATTGGTAATCACCGGCGAACAGGTTATGGAAGCTGCAGCGATTATCCGGAAAACCATTGAAGGAATGTAGTCAGGTCATACATCAAACCCTTTTGCGGTAACTCCCAACAGCCAGGGTAATCATAACTATTCCGAAAATGCCAATCGAAAGGAATTCCTTCCAGACATCGCCAAAATCGGAACCTTTGAGCAAAATCATCCTGATCACCCTCATGAAATAGGAAAGCGGGTTAATGGTATTGACGTAATGAGCCCAATCGGGCATCGATTCAACTGGTGTGAAAATTCCGCTCATGAGAATAAATATCAGAACGAAAAAGAAATTTACGAACATCACCTGCTGCTGAGTTTCGGAAATTGCGGCAATGAATAGGCCAAAGCCTAGGACCGTAACCAGATAAAGTGCGGTAAAAGCAATTAACAGCCAGATCGAACCTAAAATTGGAACGTGAAACAGCAACCGGCCGAGGGTTAAGCCAATCCCTAATTCAATAATTGCCAAAACCCAAAAAGGTATCAGTTTGCCAAGCAGAAACTGGTATTTCTTAATAGGCGTCACATTGATCTGCTCAATCGTACCCAACTCTTTTTCCCTGACAACATTAAGCGACATCAACAGCCAGCCGACCAGGGTAACCAAAATAACCAGAATACCTGGCACCATGAAAATCTTAAAATCCAGCTCCGGGTTATACCAATGATTATAGTTGACCTCAATATTCCCAAATCCATCTGATCCAGAGGGTCGCGAAAATCCCCCTTTGAGTTGCCTGTTATAATCGAACAGGATATTTTGAGCGTATGCGGCTGTTAAAACGGCCGCGGCACTGTTGATCCCATTGACCAGGAACAGAACACCTGTTTTCTCCTGATGTAAAATTTTATTCTCAAAGTTTGCCGGAATATGTATCACCAGGTCAGCCTGATCTCCTTTAAGAAGTTTTTCGGCATCATCCAGGGATTTCACCGAACCATTCAAGGAAAAAAATGGAGATGATGAATACTTGGATATCAGGTTAATAGATGTTGTAGAACCATCCTCATCAAGGAAAGCAAAATCAATATCACGCATATTCATATTTGCCGCATAAACAAGAATTATCATCTGAACCAAGGGTGCGATTATCATGGCCGGAATCATGATCCGGTTGCGGCGAATTTGAGTAAACTCTTTTTGGATCAAAACAGCAAGTGTTCTCATACCTGAAGTCGGATTGAAAATTTCCGGATCGCAGCAATCAGGAGAATTGTGGTCATCACC
>JAPLDV010000756.1 GCA_026391235.1 Bacteroidia bacterium
TGTCAGGATTAAAAACTACCAGCCGGGCAGCGATCCCGGTTTGACGGCACTATATTATCAGTTTGGCCGCTATCTGATCATCAGCTGCTCGCGGCCGGGGAGCCAGCCGGCCAACCTGCAGGGAATCTGGAGCGACAACCTGCAGCCTGCATGGAGCGCCAACTGGACACTCAACTGCAATGCCGAGATCAATTACTGGCCGGTGGAGCAGGGGAACCTTTCGGAATGTCATCTGCCGCTAATTGAAATGACCAAAGAACTGAGCGTCGATGGTGCCCGTACAGCAAAAATCATGTATAATGCCGGCGGCTGGGTGGCCCATCACAATGCTGATATCTGGCGCCAGACATCCCCCGTGGGCGGCACCGGACTGTGGGCCATTTATCAGGTTGGCGGAGCCTGGCTCTGTCATCACGTATGGGAGCATTATGAATTTACGCTGGATGAGGATTATCTCCGTGAGGTATACCCGCTTTTAAAAGGTGCTGCACAGTTTTATCTCGATAATTTGCAGCAGGATGCCGATGGTTATTGGGTTACCTCACCGGCCGAATCCTTCGAAAACCAATTCCGGAAGCCTGATGGGACCGTCGGATGGGCCTGTATGGGCCCCACACAGGATATGCAGATCATCCGCGATCTGTTCACAAATTGCATGCAGGCAGCATCGATCCTTAAAACAGATCAGGAGTTCATCAACCAGGTTAAACTCAAGCTTGACAAACTGCTGCCGATGCGTATCTCACCGACAAACGGACAGCTTCAGGAGTGGAAGGACGACTGGGATGCAGCCGATCCGAGAGGAGGCCAGGTTGCACATGGCTGGGGGCTTGCCGTGGGGAATCAGATCTCGCCCCGCGAAACACCTGAGCTGGCGGCAGCATTCCGTAAAACCCTCGAATACCGTAAACCCTGGGAAAGCTATAATGCCGGCAGTTGGGTGGGGAGTTTTCCCGCACGGTTCTGGGTTAGGCTATATGACGGACCAATGGCCCAGACTGTGATGGACCGTCACTTGAAACTTGCAGTCTTTCCAAACCTGACCTCCAAATTCGTCGATACATTCTGGGAGATCGACGGTAACCTCGGAATTGCCGCATCCATAGGGGAAATGCTCCTTCAGAGCCATACGGGCGAAATCGTACTTCTCCCTGCCTTGTCTCCCAAATATCCGGATGGGGAAGTCAGAGGCCTCTGCGCCCGCGGAGGATTTGTCGCAGATCTGAAATGGATGAAGGGAAAACCGGTTAATGTGGCAATAACTGCGAAAAAGAACGGTTCTTGCAAAGTACGGTATCTGGAAAAAACAAAAGTATTCCAGATGAAAGCCGGCGAAACAATTAAAGTTACCGGGTTGTTTTAAATCTAAATATTAAAAGAAATGCGATTAATTAGAATTCCATTTGCCCTGATATTGACAGGGTTCGTGATGTTGAATGCATCCTGCGACGTTCTGAATCAGGTAGTTACAACAGTCGATCAGTCAGGAGGTAAGCTAACCACTGACCAGGTTGCTCAAGGTTTGAAAGAAGCTTTAAAAGTTGGGACCGACGTGGCAGTTAAAAAGCTTAATGCAACTGATGGCTATTATCTCGACCAGATCGTGAAGATTCTTCTTCCGCCAGAAACACAAGAGCTGGTAACTTATGCCAGGAAAGTTCCAGGCATGGATAAGCTGATCTCGGATGTGGTACTGCAGATTAATCGCTCTGCTGAAGATGCAGCGAAACAGGCGGCTCCTATCTTTGTGAATGCCATTACCTCCATGACGATCGGAGATGCATGGGGAATTCTGAACGGGGCCGATACCGCAGCTACCGGTTATTTGCGTGAAAAAACGTTTGCCCAGCTGTTTAACCTCTATCGTCCCAGTGTTAAGAATTCGCTCGATAAGCCCATCGTGGCAGGGGTCTCGGCAAATCAGTCGTGGAACCAGCTGACTAAAAATTGGAACCAGTTTGCAGGTTCAATTGCCGGTAAATTGCTCAGTGTTAAGCAGATCAATTACACATTGGATGAATATGTCACGAAACAGGCACTGCGTGGTTTGTTTATAAAGGTCAAGGATCAGGAAAAGCTCATCCGAACCGATATCAATGCGCGTACAAGCGACCTTCTGAGAAGGGTTTTTGGTAACAGATGACCCAAAAAAAGTGTATCTTTTGGGATGAATGATGATTAAAAGTTAAACAAATTGATTATGAATTATGGGCAGATTTGATCGATTTTGTCAGAGCTGCGGCATGCCGATGGAAAAAGATCCGGGGCAGGGTGGCACGGAAAAGGATGGCTCCAGGAGCACAACCTATTGCAGTCTGTGCTATGCAGAAGGCAGTTTTAAGGACAATTTCCAATCCTCCAAAGAGATGGTGAAATTCGTTAAGGGGATCCTCAAAGAACAGGGCCACGGGCCATTGAAGAGATGGTTCTATACCTCACATATACCGCAGCTGGGGAGGTGGAAATAAGAGTTATCGGTTGTCGGTTATCGGTTGTGGTTTGGCGGAATTCCAGGTAGTGTCTATGGGTCCCCCCCTCCGCCTTACTTTCGGGGGTTGACTGGTGTACTTGTCACGCCTGAAGCTGCCTTGACCGGGATGAAAATAGCTGCAAAAAGCAGTAATGCTTACTTTAGCGAAGCCAACTGATAACCGACAACCGACAACCAGCAAACTGTAGATCTTTACACCCATGACCCTTGGCCTCCTCATCTGCGACCATGCCCGAAAAGACCTGAACCATCCTGATGGCAGCTATCCCGAGATGTTCCGGCGAATTTTGCCGGACTTTGAATTTACCGATTATTATGTGTGTGACGGGGTTTTTCCCAGATCACCTGCTGAGTGCGATGGCTGGCTCATCAGCGGATCGCGTTTATCCGTTTATGATGATGTTGCCTGGATAATTCGGCTCAAAGAATTCACCAGGGAGATAGCCAAAGCCGGAAAACCCTGTATCGGTATTTGCTTTGGCCACCAGATGATCGGTGCGGCGCTTGGCGGAGTGGTCAGGAAAGCCGAAACCGGGTGGTGTATTGGCGTGCATGAATTTGAAATATTGGAGCAATTACCTTGGATGTCTCCATCGCTTGAGAACGCCAGCCTCCTGATGATGTGCCAGGACCAGGTAGTGGAACTTCCGCCGGAAACCACCTTGCTTGCCTGGTCGCCCCTGTGCCCCAACGCAGTGATCAGGGTCGGGAATAATATGCTGGGCATCCAGGGGCATCCGGAATTCTCGGTTGATTTTGAACACAAATTGATGCAGGCCAATGCGCAATATCTGGGAGCTGACCAGGTAAGTGCAGGAATTGAAAGCCTTGAACAACATGTTCACAGTGAGGAGGTTGCTTTATGGATGACCGCGTTCTTACGACCGGAGAGCGTGGGAATCCCGAACTGATCGCTACTTACTGGGAGCTGTTTATCGGATTTCTTTCCAGCAGGAACAACAGGCTCGTGTGGGGTACGATGATGGTGCCAAATTAGAAAACACGCTCGATTACCAGTCTGCGGTTTACCTGATCATCCAATTTGAAAGGGTTGCTTTATTTGTGTTCGCTGAGTATCTTTACGCAACCAAACAAACCCGATCCACCATGTCAGATCTCAATAAATTTCAAATCCCGGCATTAGCACTGCTCATGCTTGTGCTGGCCTGCACATCCTCCCCAAAGGATGATTCGGTTGTAATGACTACAGTCGGCGATGACAAAGTGCCCATCATTTATGTCGACAAGATCAGTGATAAAACGGAGGTGAAACTCACCGACTGGCTGGAGGGCCTCCGGTTCATTCCATTGGAAACCAACAAACAATGCACGTTTGATTACACCATGAGGGTGTATGTCGGGAAGGAATACATCCTGATTTCCACCATCAGCAAAGGCATCCTGATGTTCGACCAGAATGGAAAATTTGTCAAAAATCTGGCATCGCATGGCAAAGGTCCGGGCGAACTGATGGATGCCAACCGGAACATTTTCGTGGATGAAAAAAACGATAAACTTTATGTCACGGATTTTTCACTGATGACAGACCGGATGATTGTATATGATATAAAAACAGGGCATTATAATAACATTCCGATCATGCACAGGGGGCCCGAAATCGGCATCCGGGATATTATTGTCCGCGACGACAGCATCATGTACATCACCACCATGCAGGTTCAAAGGGGTAAATCCGATTGCCCGCTATTCTGCCAGACTACTTCGGGAAAACTTTTGTGGGAGATAAAAAAGACCCATCCCCTCGGACTGACCGATGCCTCCATCCAGATGACGAACGACCGGATATTCATGTATTATAACTTTGTTCAGGATACCACCTGGCTGGTCGACGGTCAGCGGTTAAAACCGGTTGTTATTGTCAGTTCGGATAAGGGACGAGCCTATTTTGAGGAAATACCCGGGAATGTGTATGTCGGATTGAGCCCCATAAATGATCATCTGTTCCAGGGCAGCCAGTCTGCTGTGAAGGAAGTGGTTAAGGATGAAAGATATGGCGGGAACCGTGCTGAATATACCGACCGTGAAAATTTCATTTTTGATACAAAAACGAACCGCGCCCGGGCAATCGGGGAAATTAAAAATGATTTTCTCGGAAGCAATGAAAAATTCTATCCGCAGTTTCATCACAACGGAGTGGCTACCATAACTTACCAGGCACTTGACCTTCGCGAAATTGCGGATTCGGTTTCGAAGCTGCCGGATATTTCAAAGGAACTTAAGGCGCGGATGGAGCATATTCTTAAAACGGTGGATGAAAACGATAATCCGGTTTTGTTGGTGGGGAAACTTCGGAAGTTGTAATTCGTCCCATCATTCTGTCACATTTTTTTGTCTGTAGCCGGATGGCAGTGTGGCTCCATTTGCCGGTTCAAATATGGGATCAGCGATTCAAGGCGCATGCCTTAACTTTCTCTTAGGCCGGGATCCGCCTCACCCCCAACCGAATAATCGTGCTCCGGGCCGGGATCCGCCTCACCCCCGGCGCACTCATGCTCTGCGCCTTGATCCGCCTCACCCCCGGCGCACTCATGCTCTGCGCCTTGATCCGCCTCACCCCCGGCCCCTCTCCCGATTAAACGCCACTTTGGTCGTTTTGCAGGAAGCTGAGATCTAGCCTGGAATCATGATTAAGCGGGCTTCTGCCCGACGATGGAAGACTGTGCAAGGTTTTCAGAATATCGTGGAGAACCCGGTCAAGGTCAAAAAGAATTTCATCGTTTTTAAATCGCATGACGATAAATCCATGCCCTTCCAGTTCATCATCGCGTTGTTTATCTGAGTCTTGCGCTGAGGGTGCATTATGATAAGGCCCATCAATCTCAATGCATAGTCTTTTATCAGAACAATAAAAATCAACAATGATTTCATTCAGAAAATGTTGACGCCTGATTTTGAAGCCGCCCAACTGTCTGTTCCTCACATGATACCAAAGAATTTTCTCAGCTTTGGTCTGATTTCTTCTCAACTCCCTGGCTTTGGTTACACGTCGTGGACCATCATAATATAGGTATACCATGTTAATTGCTTTCAGATATAGATGCATTTATTAAGGCCTGGTGGAAATTTTGCAAACATTTTCGATGGTAAAAACTTTTCGACTAAATAGAAAGTTATGCAAATGCTGACTCCCCTCTCCCGTGAACGGAGCGCTAGCGTAGTGAGCGCGGGAGAGGGGCCGGGGGTGAGGCGGATCCAGACGCGGAGCACGAGAGGGGCCGGGGGTGAGGCGGATCAATGCACGGAGCACGAGAATGCCGGGGGTGAGGCGTATCCCGGAAAATGAGAATTTTGAAGTACAAGGCACAACAAAGATGAGATTCGAGAACCAATTCTGAATTTTGAAATTACATATTCAAGTGTGCACTGCGCCTGACTTGGATCTTCCACTTCAGAATTCAAAACTGGTCCTCGAATCTCAACCATTATATTTCAATACCCCCATCCATCCCATCATTCCCCCATTCCATCACTTTTTTTTTATCCTGATCCTGATTGATTGTTATTTGGTGGCGAAATAGAAAATCGACCTAAATTGTGCCTTATGAAAAAAATATTTTTTATCATCGCAGGATTCCTGGTTTCAGTTTCCCTTTTTGCACAGGTGCAGACAACCATCTCAGGAAGGATTACCAATAATCAGGATGGTTCGTCAATTCAATTGACAACCAATACTTTCGGCCTTCAAACCATGACTGATGACATTAAAACACTGGATCAGACAGTCACTCAGGACAGCGTCTTTTTGCTGACTACAGATAAGATAACCAGGCCCAATACGATCTGCTGGCTGGTTGTCAACAATGAATTCCTTAAAGTCGTTTTATCGCCCGGCGACAGTATTCATGTTGAAACGGATTACTGGTCAATGAATAACTCAGTCGAGTTTTCCGGAAACGGACCAGGTAAGAACAGGTATCTGAAACTATATGGATTGCGGTTTGCTAAAACCAACCGCCTGGAAAACATAAAAAGCCAGGACTATCATTATCCTGGTCATCTGAAGTCATACAGATTGGACGAGGAGTCCCTGCTCAATTCCTGTTTAGGTAACGGGATGATCGATTCGTCCTTTTATGAAATGGAATCGGCGAGGATCAGGTATGAATATTGCGACAATCTTCTTTGCTTAAGTCGCGACCGACCTTTCCGCGACAGTGAAACGATTTCAGCCATCAGGGCTGAAATAAGCCGGACTGACCTGAGTGATACCGTGGCACTGGTTACTTTTCCGGAATACAGATCCCTGATAACCAAGTATATCGGATTCCTGGCCGATTCTACGGGTAGGCAGAGTAGCCTGGGCTTGCAGGGAAA
>JAPLDV010000826.1 GCA_026391235.1 Bacteroidia bacterium
CCAAAATATTATTTTGGGGATGACCGTGACCCAGATGTCGCCGGAACCCTTCAGCATAATGAGTGCCGGACTCTTTTCCGCGTTGTACTGCAAATCTTACCATCGACAAGAGATATTCATCCATTTTGTGGTGAATAAGCAGCCAGTTACGCTGGCTGTCATGGCAGGCGAGCATCTCTTCCTTAATCTCCATGCGTTTGCTGATATCAACATAGATGGAGGGCTGGACCGGGTTCCCAAGTTTGTCTTTGCCTTCCATAGGATCACAATAATACAGATAAGGTACCGGTTCAAACGGCTTCTCCGGAATCTCGACATTTTTGATTCCGCAGGAAAAGCATGCGGTTTGAACGATCAGGCTGGTCATCTCATGGTCAACCATATAATCCACCGGACTGGAAGTAAGAACCATTGAAGGTCGAATTCTCCTGATCAGTGCAGTTGTTTTGTTGATTGAATCCCGGTCATACAGGATATACACGTCTTCAAATTCCAAGCAGTGGTAAGATCCTCCAATCAATCCTGCCGCTTTGGTGGCTTCGGCTTTCCGGATTCTGCCAACCTCTTCACGGGTATACAAAGCGGTTCCTTTATCGCCGGGGGCCATGGTGGCAATATGAACAGCCCAACCGGCATCTCTTAACAGCGACAAGGTGCCTGCACATAGAAATTCTGCATCATCGGGATGCGCGAATATGCCCAAAACCGTTTTTTCCATCAGGTTACATCTACAACTTTTCTGATTTGAGCAGATTGATAACACGCTTCAATTAATCTCTGGCTATGGAGTCCGATCAACTCACCGTTTGCAGGCTCCCTGTTCTCCAGAATTGCACAACTGAACTCTTCAATTTCAGCTTGATAGGTGTTCACGGGTGTTGGACTGATCACCAGTCCGTCCCCGGATTTTCTGCTTTGCTGTGCGTCATAACCGGAATTACCCTCTTCGAGATAAGCGGTCATTTCGCCTGAATCCCCCTGCCCGATTGTTCCTCTGGCAATAATACTGCCTTTGGAGCCATAGAGTTCCAGCATGTTTTTACTGGCATTATCCGGTATACAGAAAAAGGTGTCGACCGTTCCCATCGCCCCACTTTCAAACATAAGGCTGATAACAGCACTGTCTTCGGATGGATAGGGATGTACGCTGTTATTGATAAAACAACTCACGCTTTTCACCCTGCCAAAGAACATTTCCAGCAGATCCATGCAGTGACTGCCCATATCCATGAGCGAACCTCCGCCGCCTGTTGCAGGATTCTGTCGCCAGGCCCCTTCGAAGGGGGGATACCAGCATGAAAGCTGTGCCCTGCCATAGACAGGTTTTCCCAGTTTGCCATCCCGTATGATTTTAAGGGCAGCCTGGTGCTGAGTCTGAAACCTCATCATATAGGCTGTTCCCAGAAGCATCCCTGCCTTTCTGCATTCCGTGATCATTTGCCCGGCTTCCTTTGCCGACAATCCAAGCGGCTTTTCGCAGAAAACATGTTTTTTTGCCTTTGCACAGGCCAGCACATGGTCGAAATGCAGATTCACCGGTGAGGCAACATAAACTGCCTCAATATCTGAATCCAGCAGTTCAGAAATAGTGTTGGCTGCAAAAGCATGAAAGTCCAATGCAACAGACTCGTTTACCGCAGAATTGATGTCATAAACAGATACCAGCTTTGCATGCGGGGCGTTGAGAATTCCTTCAGGAATTGTCCTTCTTCGGGCAATACCACCTGATCCAATTACACCCCAGTTGATAATTCTTTCAGTCACCGCTGATAACTTCATTTTGAATAAGCCAGAATAACTTTTCTGAGTGCATTGCCAATCTGCTCGCAATTTTCTATAGTATAGGTCGGAAATGCAAAGCAGGTAAAGGTATGTTTTTCGTGCCATCTGGCATTGGGTACATCAATGCTGCTGTAATCCACGCTTTTCGGATCGGCATATTCCTTTGAAGTGAAAGGAAAGCCACTGTTGCCAAAAGAAATATGTTTCTGGAAAGCCTGTTCAGTATGGCATTGCGGCCAAAATACCTTCCATACGGGGGCGCCTTCAGCTACCGCTGTATCAGCAAACTCTTTGATATCGCAGGTCATGTTTTCAATATCAAGCGAAAAGGCCATGGCAAACCAGCCATTCCGGCGCTCTGCGGTATCGATGGGAGTGTACAAAACCTGCGGAAGATCCTTAATACAGTCAATTATCGCATGTGCATTCCGGTGCCGGGTTGGCATATTCCAGAGATCCATCCGTTCAAGCTCAGCCAAACCTATGGCAGACTGCATCTCTGTCATCCGGTAATTCCAGCCAACCATATTATGAATGTAGGGAAGTTTTTGTTCGAGCTCCAATAAACTCAGGCGTTGTTTTACATCATAACCATGGTCGCGGAAACTTCTTGCTATCCAGGCATAATCCTCATTATCCGTGGTTACCATACCTCCTTCGCCACCTGTGGTGAAAGTTTTGTTCTGGCAGAAGCTGCATGCTGCAATATCGCTTAATGTACCGGTTTTTTTACCTTTAAAGGAACCACCGAAAGCTTGTGCATTGTCTTCGATTACATAAAGTTTATGTTTTTTTGCAAAGGCATTTAACTTATCCATATCGCAAACATTGCCGTATAAATGCACCGGCATAATAGCTTTGGTACGACTGTTTACCAGTTTCTCAGCAGACTCAATGCTGATACAGTGATCGTCGAGGTTTACATCCGCGAAACGGGGCACGGCACCAGCCTGAACAACTGAAAAACTCGAAGCAATAAAAGTATAACTGGGTACGATAACTTCATCTCCCGGTCCAATGCCAAGGGCAGCAAATCCAACGTGCAGTGCAGCGGTACCTGTGGCAACTGAAACGGCATATTTGCTTCCCTGCCACTCCGCAAATTTCTTTTCAAATTCCATTCCTTTGGGACCTGTCCAATAGTTAACCCTGCCCGAGCGGAGAACTGCCTCTACCGCATGTATCGCTTTTTCATCGAAACTCGGCCAGCCAATTTTGCTGCTCGATACAGCTTTAGGTCCACCATTAATTGCTAGTTTGTCAGTCATGATAATTCTTGGTATTATCTAAAAAATATCTTAATTGGTCTGATTGCTTGCCTTTATGAAAATGGATGAGATAAATCAGTTGCTTAACTGAAAACAAAAATAAATAGGGGCCAACTTCTTATTAAATACCTTTCGTTGCAATTGTGGTATTTTCTTACATTATGCATTGTTCATCCGCTATATTCAATGCTTCTGAAATTTTGGACAGCCCTTCGTCAATCTGTGCTTCGGTTATGGTTAACGGCGGTGCAATAAATATGTAATTCCATCTTACAAAAGTGTATAAACCAAGCTCTTTCAATTTATTGGCAACCTGATTCATCGCCAGCATCTGAGAAGCTGGAGCGTTATAAGGTGCTATTGGCTCTTTGGTGGCCCGGTTCTTTACCAGCTCGATGCACCCAAGCAAACCGGTATTCCGAAAATCGCCGATGCACGGATGCATTGGTTTCAATTCATCGAGGCATTTATTCACATATTCACCCATTTTTGCGGCTTTTTCAACAAGGTGATCGGTTTCATATATATTGATCACCTCCAGTGCAGCGGCACAGGCAGTGGCATGGGCACTATAAGTTAATCCGATCATCAGGGGTTCATGATCATATTTTGCAGCGATGGAATCAGTAACCATCAGGCAACCAAAAGGAAGGTATCCAGAGGTAATTCCTTTAGCCATGCAAACCATGTCGGGTACCACTCCGTGATTTTCGAAACCAAACCACTTGCCTGTCCGTCCAAAGCCACTCATGACTTCATCGGCAATCAGCAGGATGCCGTGCCTGTCGCAGATTTCCCTCAGTCGTTTCCAATAATTCGGGGGGTACTTTATGCAGCCGGATGTTCCGCTTTCGCCTTCCATTAGAATGGCAGCTATGTTCCCCGGACCTTCAAATTCAACAACACGCCCAACATGGGATACGCATTCCAGTGCGCAGGAACCAGGATTCTGGCTCCATGGGCACCTGTAACAATAGGCATCTTCCACATGCACGATATTCGGTATCTGTTGTGAATCAGCCGGCAGTTTCCGGGGATCTCCACCTGCGGTCATGGCGCCATAGGTAGCTCCGTGAAATGCCCGGTAGCGCGAAATGATCTTGTGCCGACCGGTATAGAGCCTGGCGAGTTTGATTGCACTTTCGATGGAAGTGGCTCCGCAAAGGGTAAAGAATGCCTTGTTCAGGTTACCCGGACAAATCTCAGCCAGCTTCTTGCCGAGTTTACCTCTCACTTCCGTGGCACAGCTGGGGGTCACGTAACTGACCTTCTGCATCTGGGAAACTACAGCTTCAGTGACTCGCTGATCCCCATGACCGATATTCACATTCATCAGTCCGCTCGAAAAATCCAAATAGCGCCTGCCATTGTAATCATACAGATAAACTCCTTTGGCCCGTTCCACACAGATCGGATCGATACCCTTCTGTTTGCTCCAGGAAAAAAGTGTATGGTCAAGGTTATTCTTTAAAATTTCTTCGCGCCGGGCAGATCGGTATAAAACTTCATTATCCATAATAATCAGCTCTTGAGGTTAATTCAACTCATCCAGTTGGTTCTGGATTCAGGATTCCACTTGACGGTGATCTTTTTTAGTTGTGTCCAAAACCCGATGGAACTCTTGCCGGTAATATCACCGGATCCGAATTTTGATTCATTCCAGCCTCCGAATGAAAAAGGCTCCCTGGGGACCGGCACACCGATGTTAACACCGATCATTCCTGCATTGGCATTTTCAATTACCTGCCGGGCCAATCCCCCGCTTTGAGTGAACACCGCAGCAGCATTACCGTATAGGCTGCTGTTCTCAATTCTGATGGCCTCATCCAATGATGCAACGCGAATGATGCTGATTACCGGGCCGAAAATTTCTTCACAGGCCACCGCCATATCCGCTTGAACAGAATCAATGACCGTGGGACCTACGTAATATCCATGTTCCTTTCCTTCAACAATCGCCCCGCGTCCGTCGACCAGGATTTTGGCCCCTTGCTCTTCAGCCTGGGTTATATAGTTTTCGATCCTGTCTTTTGCCTGCTTTGAAATGACCGATCCCATATTTAATCCAGGCACAATCTTTCTCGCCTCATCGCAAACTTTATCAATGATATGTTCCGTATCGCCTACGGCCAGCATAACCGAGGCGGCCATACACCGCTGACCGGCACAGCCCGACAAGCTCGCCGCAACATTGCTACCGGTCATTTCAGGATGTGCATCAGGCAGAACAATCAGATGATTCTTTGCTCCTCCTAATGCAAGTACCCTTTTAAAGCTTGATGAAGCTCTTGCATATACCAGCTTTGCTACCCTGGTGGATCCTACAAAAGTAACCGCTGAAATCCCCGGATGGTCACAAATGGCTTCGGCAATAGCCTGATCTCCATTTACAATAGAAAAAATCCCATCGGGTAATCCGGCTTCCTTCAAAAGAGCGGCAATTCGCTGGCAGCTGACCGGCACAATCTCCGAGGGCTTCATGATCATGGCATTACCCAGCACCATAGCATTGCAGAGTGTCCAGTGAGGCACCATACTCGGGAAATTGAACGGAACAATTGAAGCAACCACTCCCAGCGGCCAATGCTCGATCCTGCATTCAACCCCCCTACTCACCTCCAGTGTTTCACCGGCTATCAGCTGAGGCATCGAGCAGGCAAATTCAGTGAGCTCGATGGCCTTGTCTATCTCCGCCGTTGCCTCTCCAAAGGTCTTGCCGCATTCCACCACAATGATATCAGCAAGTTCTTTGCTGTTTTTTTCCAACAACCACTTATATCGAAAGAAAACCTGGACCCTTTCCTTGACTGGCGTTCTTTCCCAGAGCCGCTGAGCAGCTTTTGCGGTGTATATTGCGGTATTGAGATCGGCGACAGTGGATAAGCCAACCCGGGCAATGACCGAGCCATCGAGCGGGGATTCCACATCTATCATCCGGCCGCCGGAGGATTCCGAAAACTGGCCATTAATGAAATTCTTAATCAGCAACTTATTCATTTTGTGTTGTTTGCATTTACTTAAGAGGTATGTTATTAAGGGTTTCATTTAAGAAATCCCAAAACCGGCCAACGGACGGAATGAATACCTTCTCATCCAGGGAATGAGGATAACAGATCGTGGGTCCGATGGAAATCATGTCGAGGTCAGGAAGCAACATTCCGAACAAACCACATTCCAATCCGGCATGAATGGCTTTTACCTGGGGTGCCGATTCAAATTTCTTCTGATAAACTTCCTGCATGACCTTAAGTATGCCGGATTCCAGTACGCTCAGAATGGCAGCAACGCCAATCCCGTTATCGGCACCGAGCGTGGTTTCCCTTGCTCTGAGCCATTCTCCGTCAATATGAACCTGAATGGGATCGGTATCGAAATTGTGCACTGAATCGGTGCCCTTCTGAGCCACCATATCCAGATGGCCCTGAAGGATAACCGTTTTGCGGTTTTCCATGCCGGGTGTGGCCGGTTTCTTTATGATGACGTTCCCGACTTGATCTGCCATAGTTGGCAATCCAAGGTCATCGCCAAACTTTTTAACGAATTGAATTACTGTTTCTTCATTTCCCGATCGCCGGGGAATATTTAGAATGCTGTAAAAGTTTTTCCAAATCAACAGAGGTTCCAGATGCAAGATTTCTGAATTCATGTCATTGAAAATCAAAGAGTGCAATTCATCCGCCTGTTAGAATAACAAGGCCTAAATTAGGTTAACCGCCATTCAGCGGTTAATACTTTTATATGGATTCGTGGTATTTTTAACCTTTAATTCAGGTATAATCCCCTGACGTATGCCCGGGTCAATTCTTTCCGCGGATTTTCAAACAACTCAGCTGGTGTTCCCTGCTCAATGACTTCCCCCAGGTACATGAAAACAACATAATCCGCGATACGCCTTGCCTGCCGGAGAATATGGGTAACCATTACAATGCTGTATTCATTTTTCAATTCAGTAAACTTTTTCTCGATAGCCTCACTGCTGACCGGATCCAATGCTGAGGTTGGTTCATCGGCCAGGATAATCTCCGGATGAACGGCAAGTCCGCGAGCCAGGCATAGCCGCTGCTGCTGACCGATTGACAGGCGACTGGCAGGTTCCTTCAACCGATCCTTGACCTCGTCCCAAAGGCTCACCTGCCGAAGCATTTCTTCCACCCTCTGATTCATTTCCTTGCGGGAAAGATCCCGGTTGATGCGCAGTCCGTAAGCAACATTGTTGAAAATATTCATAGGAAGGGGATAGGGCCGTTGGGAAAGCAATCCTGCTTTGCGCCGGATCTCAGTGACATCAGTTGAGGTATGCAGGATATCTTCTCCGTACATCATAATCGATCCGGTGATCTTAACCTGCGGATTCAGGTCATTTAACCGGTTCAAACATCTTAACAGTGTAGTTTTTCCGCACCCTGAGGGTCCAAGGATCACGGTTATTTTATTCTTCGGAATATCCACATGGATATTCCTGAGGATGCTGCTGTTCCCGATACTGAGATTCAAGTCTTTTATGCTGATGATTGGCTCCATATTTATTCCTTTATCTGGTGCTTAATGAAACGATTTGCCAGTATTCGTGATACAATACTAATAATCAGTATTATAAGCATTAATACAACCGCTGAGGCGTATGCCCGGTTTTGAACCTCAGGAATCGGTGATGAGATCCCAGTGAAATAGAAGATTCCAGCAATCCTCTCGGAGTAGTTTTCAGAATCTCATCCATGCTGCGAAGCATGATCGGGATAATAAAGAGGGCAACGGTAATGATACCGGCCAGCAAGGAAGCCCTTATGCCCAATGCAATCATAATTGTGAAGGCAAAAGCGCCATACACGATGGATGGTACTCCCCACATCAGGTCCATGAGGAAGCGGACGAATTCAGTCAGTTTTCCGTATCGCACCAGCTGTGTGTTCAGGTACAGGGCAACCGGCAGGCTGACCGTCAAAGCCAGTGCAGTGGATCCCAGGGCCAGGTAGAGCGACCCGACAATGGCATTCAGGATTCCGCCCCCCTTGCCCAGATAATACCCACCTTTCGGCACCTGTGAGATCATCTCCCAGCTCAGCGCCGGCAATCCCTTTTTAAAAATGCTGAAGAGGATGATGAACAGGACGACCACGATCAGGATGGTGCACAAGAACATCACCGTGCGCATGAACATCTCATCAACTTTCAACCAGAATCGTCTCATATCAGATGTATTTCTCCGAATCCCGGATGATTTTCCTAGCCAGAATATTGAATATCAGTATAATAACAAACAGAATCATCGCTGCAAACATAAGCGCCGCATCATATCTCGGTATGGACAGCATTTCTCCGTAATTATTAGCAATCAAAGCTGGAAGCGGGTAAGCAGGATCGAAAACGCTTTTCGGAATCTTGATCACATTACCAACCACCATCAGGACGGCGATTGTTTCACCAAAGGCACGGGAAACGCCCAGACTGACAGCCGAGAGGATTCCCGGCATGGTCTTTTTAAGCACTACCCGCTTGATGGTTTGCCATTTTGTTGCGCCCACTGAAAGGCTTGCGTCGATCAGGTCGGGCGGTACGGTCCGGAGGAGCTCCAGAAGAATATTAAGGATGAACGGGATGATCATCACCGCCAGCACGAGTCCACCCGTGAGCAGGGTATATCCTGATGTTTCATGGTTAAACCACGGTCCTATCCGTTGGGAAACCAGCGGTACCAGGACGAGAATGCCCCAAACCCCATATACCACCGAAGGTATTCCCGCAAGGATGTCGATCACGATCTGCATAACTTTGCTTACATACCGGTGCGCATAATAAGTGAGGTTAATGGCAGAAAAGACACAAACCGGTCCAGCGATTGCAATGGCAATGACTGTGATCCACAGACTGCTGACAATGAAAGGCATGAAGCCAAAGTGCCCTTCCTGGGGCCTCCAGTCGGAATTTTATGAATGAGAGAAAGTTATAAATCAATTTTCCAGATGGGTGAGTTGTTCCCGGATCATGTCCGGTGAAAGTTGGACGTATCCTGCTTCCCCAACGTATTCTTGACCCTTGGTAAGAATCCATTTCAGAAACAGGATCACCTCTTTTTTCTCCGGTTTACCATGAGCAACGAAATAGAGCGGCCTGGCCGGAGGCGACGGGTATCTGCCGTCAGCTATTCCTGCCATTACCTGGTCGAGTGTTTCGTATATATTCTCATCGGGAGTGATCCGGCCGTCTTCATTAACATCAATGGGAACAATTTCTATCCCGGCAAGTTTTTTTCGCGTTGCCGCATCGTATGCATAACACACGTTGTTATAGCTGATCCCCAGCCGATCCTTCTTAACAGCATCAGCCATGCCCGGGTCGCCAAAAACCCCGATGCCCTTTAGGCTTTCCTGGTTTTTACCCAGATATTTACCCCAGATTTCGGCGGCCCCGCAGGCATCCGAGCGGGTAAAAACATGCATATCTGCAGATACTTCAGGGTAGATTTCATTCCAATTGTGGGCGGTATCGCTTAAAAAGATCCTTTGAAAATGTGCTTTTTTCATTCCCCGTGATTTCAATTGGGCCAGAGCGGGATTATCCGAATGGATGGTGCATAAAACCGCGTCTTTCGTTACGGCAATCTTCCAGGCACCCCTGGCCGCTTCGGCTTCTGACACTTCACGGGAGAACATACCCAGATCCACCATCCCTGCCAGGGCATCAGTCATCCCCTTGCCTGCACCGCCGGCTGAAATATCTATCCGGATTTTCGGGTATTGTTTCTGAAACTCTTCAGCCCATTTTGAGGTCATCGGATATAAGGCAAATGCTCCGGAAATGGAGATGATGCCGTTGTCGGCTGAACCTGGTTTTTTCCCGCCGGAACCGCAGGAGACTGCGAAAGCAATTACTATCAACCCCGCAATGAACCTTGTGTGTTTAACTGATGTTATTCTCATAATGACAGAGCTTTAGATGTCTTAATCATATTAACAACCGGAAGTATGCCCAGACTATCAAAATAGGTATATTAGCACCATAAATCCAACGAAAAGTACTTTATAATATCATTTGTGAGTAACTAAATTTGAAAATTGTTGATTAAAACGGTAATCACTTGAAAAAAATTTTTCGTAAAGATAGCCTTGAGAAACTGAGTGAGCCAGCTGTTAACCAGACAAATAATCTGAATCCATGATTTTGGTCCAACTAACTGGTCTTTCGGGGGCCGGGAAATCAACCCTTGCCGGTTTGGTATCTGAGAGATTGTCATTGCAAGCGATCCGTGTTGAGGTGCTTGACGGCGATGTATACAGAAATTCACCTATTTGCAAAGGATTGGGCTTCAGTCTTGAAGATCGGAAAACAAATCTTGAGCGGTTGTTCCATATAGGCACCATTTTGCTTAGGCATGATGTTGTGGTTATCATAGCTGCGATTAATCCATTTGAAGAATTGCGTTTAAAATTCGCTGCTTTTTCAGAAAGGGTTAAAACTGTCTGGATCAATTGTGATATGGATACTCTCGTAAAAAGGGACACGAAGGGGTTTTACAAAAGGGCAATCCTTTCAGATGAAAATAAGGAAAAGGTGAGCAATTTCACCGGCATCAGTTCTCCTTATGAAAATCCGGCTCATCCTGATCTGGTCATCGACACCTCTTTACAATCTGTACAGGAATCCGTTGATAAGCTTTATAAATTTATTCTCACCGAAATTAATAAACTGAAATAAAATGCAAAACGCTCCTATTCCATTTTCCTGTACGTACGATCCGCAGTTTGCACAATTGTTATACAATTTAAATATATCTCTGGCCCTTAGCACTTATCAGGCGCAAAAAGTAATCATATTGAGTCCAACCGAGGAGGATAAATTAATACAATTACCGCGTACATTTCCAACTGCCATGGGAATGGCGCATGATGGCAATCGACTGGCAGTAGCTACACATAACACGGTTGAAGTTCTGTTAAATTCTG